>CAZOTM010000004.1:21813-33147 GCA_964582675.1 uncultured Clostridiaceae bacterium | reverse complement strand
TGCTTTTCTATTCAACTTTTATATAATATCTCATTTTTTAGGATTTTACAAGGGCCAAAATTCGGCAACACAACATAAATTGACCATAAATTGACCTAAATTCAGCAAACGAAACCATAAAAAATTACGTCAACGAAACGTGAACTGTCGTTTACCGTCTGTTTGATCCAATCCCGGCTGCAGCTTTATGGATTCAGCCGTTTAAAGGCCGCTGCCCGGGATCTTTTCAGGGGGGGATAAAAAAATTTCCCGGGAGATTGACAGGCGGTGCCGGATCACCCCCTGGTTGGGGCAAGCCAAGGATGGCTCCTCCATTTGTTATTCAGCCATCACGGCGGGGCAGGTACCGTAGGGTAGGACTCCATCTGCCAAACACTGGGCTGAAAAGGCTGGCTGAGGAACTATATTCGGCAGGATTCTTGTATTAGGGAGTCATTTATTATATTATAATTAGTATGGATAATTATGGGTTTCAATAATCGTGGACCCTTACAATAGCAGGAGGCATAATAATGATAGGATATACCACGAGTCTTGGTAAAATCAGCTATTCCGATGACGTCATTGCTAACATTATCGGCATGTCGACCATGGAGTGTTACGGAGTAGTCGGTATGGCCGCAAAGAATGCCACGGACGGCTTTTGGGAATTAATCAAAATCGAACATCTTGACAAGGGTGTCCGGGTCGGCCAGAAGGGCGGCGAACTGAATATTGAAGTCTTTGTGGTAGTGGAATACGGAACTAAGATTTCCGTGATAGCCAACAATATTATACAGAAAGTACGTTACAACGTTGAGAAATTTACTGGTTTAAAAGTAACCGGGATCACTGTAAATATTGAAGGCGTGAGGATCTAGGAGGCACTTAATGGCGCATAGTGTAATTGACGGTCAGAATTTTCTGAATATGATAATAAATGCCAGCAATCGGCTGGATGAACAAAAGGCCTACGTGGATTCCTTGAACGTATTCCCGGTTCCCGATGGAGATACGGGTACCAATATGTCCATGACGTTTCGGGCGGCTGTAAACACCATCGTGGATTCCAAGGAAACTTCCATCGCCAGGATCTCCAAGGATTTTGCCAAGGGCGCCCTGATGGGTGCCAGGGGAAATTCCGGGGTCATCCTATCACAGATTTTCCGGGGGATCGCCAAAGGCTTTGAGGACAAGGATTCTGCAACTCCCCAGGATCTGGGCAACGCCCTGAAAGAAGGGGCTGTATCAGCCTACCGGGCGGTTATGAGACCAACCGAGGGAACCATCCTTACAGTGATCAGAGAAGTGGGGGATAGTGCCGTGGCTGCGGAATCATCGGATATTGAAAGCCTGATGGAAGTCATCAATAAAATCGCCGGGGAGACACTGGAAAAAACCCCGGACATGCTGCCCCAGCTCAAGGCCGCCAAGGTGGTGGATTCAGGCGGAATGGGCCTGGTCATTATCCTCAAAGGGATGCATGAAGCCCTGGCCGAAAATTTTGCCGCCGCCCTGAAGGATGAAACAGCCTCCGTCGAGGGAAACACAGACCGGGGGGCAGCCATAGCACCCAGGGACATTACTTATGGTTACTGCACCGAATTTATTGTAGCCGGAGCCATCAGCAATCCCGGTTTCCAGGAGTATTTGGAACAGCGGGGAGATTCCGTGGTGTTCGTTACCATGGATGATATCACCAAAATCCATATCCACACGGAAAACCCGGGTGAAATCATGCAGGAAGCCCAAAAATATGGGGAGCTCTTAAAAATCAAAATCGAGAACATGCGGGAACAGAACCGGGGTATCCATAAGCACGAGGAATCTGAGTTCGTCAAGGCGAACATCACTCCAGTTGGTGAGATGGATTCAGGAGAAATGGTCAAATATGCCTTCATCGCCGTAGCTGCCGGAAATGGAATGAAATCCATTTTCCAGGACCTGGGCTGCAGTGTCGTCATAGAGGGGGGACAGACCATGAATCCCTCCACGGAAGATATCATCAATGCCATCAACAAAGTCAATGCAGAAGAGATCTTCATATTCCCCAATAATAAGAACATCATCATGAGTGCCAACCAAAGCATCGGCTTAACGGAAAAGACGGTCCATGTGGTGCCGACTAAGACCATCCCCCAGGGCATCAGCTGCCTGACTGCTTTCAACCATGACAGCACCGGGGAAGAAAATTTAGAGCTGATGGATCAGGCGATCAAGGCAGTGAAATCCGCCCAGGTCACCTTTGCCGTCCGGGACACGGAAATCGATGGTCAGCAGGTAGCGGCAGGGGATTTCCTGGGTCTTTTGGAAAATAAAATTAAGCTGGTGGAAAGAGACCTTTTCCCGATGGCCGGTAAACTGATTGAAATGATGGTGGATGAGAATTCCTCGGTTATTTCCGTATACTATGGCAGGGATACCCAGGAGGATGAGGTGGAAGCCTTTGTCAAAGCCCTGGAGGATAAATATCCGGACCACGATGTGATCAGCTTTAATGGTATGCAGCCCATATACTATCTGATCATGAGCGTGGAATAATCAAAATAGGACATGATTGGGTGACGGGTTACCGCCACCCTTCTTGCATGAGATAAACAGTCAGCCGATTTTCAGGCTGGAAGTTAATCCAGGCCTGACCTTAGGGGTGGGATTGCACGGCTCAACGGAAAATGGCGCCGGGATCAACAGGGCGGGCGTACCATAGTGCGGCGAACCCCTTTGAAAAGGCAAATCGACCAGGCTTGGATCTTGGATATTACGGGATATTATAATGAGCATCGGGGCGAAGGTTCGCTAAAAAGGGGGTGGAGCATGGAATTGACAGATGATATCAGAGCGTTGAAGGGGGTGGGGGAGAAGACTGCTGAGGTGTTGAATCAGGCGGGCATATTCTCTTTGATGGACCTGATCCTGTATTTTCCCAGGGACTACGAGAAAATTATGACGGTCAACCCATCTGCCATGTCCGGACTGGATAAGTATTTGATCCGGGCTGAATTTATTTCTGCCGGGAGACCGGTGCGGACTCGGACCGGCAAAACCATGGTCACCTTGAGCTTTATGTCCGGGATGGGGCAGATCAAGGCCATGTATTTCAATATGCCGTATATCGGCAAATCCCTGGAAGCCGGCCGGGAATACAATCTATACGGTAAATTCAAGAAGCAGGGGAACAGCCTGACCGTTCCCAACCCCAAACTGCTGAAGGATGAGGAGGCCGGCATCGGTGGGGAATCGGAGGGGGGCAAGATCATTGCCCGGTATCCCTTAAAAGAGAATCTGACGGACACGACCTTACGGAAGCTGATCAACCAGGTCCTGCAAAATGTCAGGATCCGGGAAAATCTCCCCCTGGATATCCTGAAGGAAAATGCTTACCCCGTTTTGGATGAGGCACTGCGGACGATCCATAACCCGGACAATGAAAATTTTGACAAGGCTCTGGAACGGATGAAGTTTCAGGAACTGTTCAGCTACTCGTTGAAAATTGCCATGGCCAAGGACCTGCGCAATCAGGACAGAAACGGCATTGTGTTCACAATGAGCCCCCGACTGAAGGAATTCCGGGACAATCTGCCCTATGAACTGACCAAAGCCCAGTCCAGGGCCATCCGGGAGATCCTCCTGGATCAAAAGAAGGATGTGCCGATGAATCGCCTTCTACAGGGGGATGTGGGGTCGGGCAAAACCATCGTAGCCCTGACTGCCTTGTTCAACATCATCGAGAACGGTTACCAGGGGGTATTGATGGCGCCTACAGAGATCCTGGCCCAGCAGCATTTCCAGGACACGAGCCGTCTTTATGAAAAATTCGGCATTCCGGTAAGGCTTTTGACTGGCTCCCTGAAAGCCGGGGAGAAAAACCGGATCAAGGCGGAGCTCCAAACCGGGCTGCCCAGCTTACTGATCGGGACCCACGCAGTGATCGAAGATGACGTCCAGCTGCCCAACTTAGGGTTAATCGTAACGGATGAGCAGCATCGGTTCGGGGTCAACCAGAGACTGCGTCTGATCAAAAAGCAGAAAAACGCCGATGTATTGGTCATGAGTGCCACCCCCATACCCAGGACACTGGCTCTTTACCTTTATTCGGATCTGGATCTGTCAGTGCTGGATGAACTTCCCCCAGGCAGGCAGGCAATCGAAACCAGGGGGTACAGCAAAGGCTCCAGAGAAAAAGCCTACCAGACAGCCAAGGCGGAAATCGCCCGGGGCAGACAGGTCTACATCGTGTGCCCCCTGATCGAAGACAATGAGGAAATCAAGCTTACCAGCGTGGGCAAGCTCTACGAGGAATTGAAAACCGGGCCGTTTTCTCAGTATGCAGTCGAAATGATCCATGGGGGGATGAAAGGCCGTGATAAGACCAGGATCATGGAGTCATTCAAAGCCGGGGCTATCCAGGTGCTGATTTCCACCACAGTGATCGAGGTCGGCGTGAATGTGCCCAATGCTTCCGTCATGATCATCGAAAATTCGGAACGGTTCGGTTTGTCCCAGCTCCACCAATTGCGGGGGAGAGTGGGCAGGGGGGATTACAAGTCCTACTGTCTGCTGATTTCCGACTCCGATTCGGAGACGGGGAGAAAACGGCTGGACATCATTACCGGAACGACGGATGGGTTTAAAATCGCCGAAGCGGATTTGAACCTAAGAGGGACCGGGGCGATCTTTGGAACCAATCAAAGCGGGGATTCCGGACTGGTCCTGAGCAATTTTATTATGGATTACAATATATTTACCAAAGCCGCTAAATGGGCAGCCATCGTCTACAATTCGGATAAACCCGAGTATATGAGGATCAAACAGGAAATACTAAATAAACTGGATCAGACAGTCCACTATATCTGTCTTAATTAGGAGGGGTGAAAGTTGAGAATAATCGCCGGAACCAAAAAAGGGAGAAAGCTCCTTTCACCGGTCAATGAGGGGCGGATCACCAGGAAAGGGGACGTCCATGCCACCAGGCCCACCTTGGACCGGGTGAAGGAAGCCATGTTCAGTATCATCCAGACTAAAATCCCGGGGGCAGTAGTCCTGGATTTATTTGCCGGCACTGGGTCCCTGGGGTTGGAAGCCGCTTCCCGCGGTGCCGGGGAGGTGATTCTGGTGGATTACTTTAAAGAAACTTATGATTTGCTGGTTGAAAATATAGACAACTTAGAGTTTAATGAAAAGTGTAAAGCTTTGTACGCAGATTATCGGGATGCCTTGAAGCGGTTGCGGGCGGAGAATCTGGTGTTCGACATAATTTTCATCGATCCGCCCTATTTAAACCAGATGATCCCGGGGGCCATTGAATTCATTGAGAAAAATGCCATGCTGTCCCGCAGCGGAGTGATCATAACCAAAACCGATACCAGCGAGGAGGTTACTGAGGGATACGGAAGGATTGCCAAAGTATTTGACCGAAAATACGGCAATACCACTCTGGGTTTCTACCAGTATGAGGATTGAAATGGAACAAATTGCAGTTTACCCCGGATCCTTTGATCCCATCAGCCTGGGTCATTTGGATGTTATTGAACGAGCTGCCACGATCTTCGAAAAAATCATCGTAGCCGTATTGATCAATCCGGAAAAAAGCGGATATTTTACAATTGAGGAAAAAATGGAAATGTGCAAAGTGGCTGTAAAGCATTTGCCAAACGTCGAAGTCAGGGGGTTTTCCGGCCTTCTGGTCAACTTCTTGAAAGAAGTCAATTCAAGGGTTATAATTAAAGGACTAAGGGTTGTTTCTGATTTTGATTATGAACTTCAGATGGCCAACGCCAATAGGGCCATGGAACCGGAAATTGAAACGCTTTTGATGATGACGAGCCCAAAGTATTCATATTTGTCATCTTCCCTGGTTCGGCAGGTAATGCATTTCGGCGGCGATTTGTCAGGGTTTGTGCCTGCTACGATTCTGGAACGCTTAAAAGAGAATTATTACAAGTAACTTAGGATAGGTGGGAAATTATGGAAGATGAAAAACGAGAATCCAGCAATAATAAAATCCAGGTAGTCCGGCTCATCGAAATACTTCAGGATGAGATCGAGGACGCAACCAAAGTCCCATTCTCCAATAAGGTAATGGTGGACCAAAAGGTAATTACAGATTTGGTGGACGATATCATCCAGACACTCCCCGATGATTTCAACACAGCCCAGTATATTATTTCGGAAAAGGACAGGATCCTTGATGAAGCCAACAAAGAATATAACCGGGTAAAAAACGAAGCGGATGAAATCATGAAAACACAGGTAAGCGAGCATAACATTGTTAGGGCAGCTGAGGAAAAAGGCCGGGAGATCGTGAGCAAAGCCCAGACGGAGGCCAAGAACATGAGAATGGCAGCCAAGGACTATGCCGATGCTTTGTTGTCCGAGCTTGAAAAAGAGATCCAGCTCAGCTCCAATGACGCCATGGTCAATCTGAAAAAGAGCATGGAGGACTTTGTGGTCGGATACCGGGCCAGTGTGGATAAAACCACCCAGGAAGTCCGTGAGAATATCCAGGAACTGCGCAATATGAAATAACCATCCCCTGACTGCCAGCCTCCAAGCGGATCCCTGGCAGTCATGGGTGATGGCAGAATGAATGGTTGGGAGAATCGCTCTTTCCGAAGAATGCCAACATCAGGAAGATCTCAGCTTAAACACAGCCGCTTCCCCTGGCTGATATCATGGGGAAATTAAAATAAATCAATGGTTCGGTCAGACCGTCCCATTCAAATCATTGTTACCCGCCAGCCCGGCGGGTATTTATTAAGGGAGCAGAATGGATTTTACGAAAAGAAAATTATATGTCAGGCTGCCGGTCCTCATTTTCGGACTGCTGCTTTATGCCGTGGGAATCAGCGTATCGGTCAAAGCCAATATCGGATTGTCACCCTGGGATGTTTTTCACTACGGACTGTCAAATATCACCGGGATCTCCTTCGGCCGGATCTCCATCCTGGTGGGTGCGGTGATCCTTTTCTTCAACTACATCCGGAAGGAAAAGATCGGCTTTGGGACGGTGCTCAATGTATTCCTCATCGGCGCCTTCATCGATTTGATCCTGGACTCGGGGATCATACCCGAACCAGGCGGTTTTGCCGTCGGCGTTCTCTATATGCTCGCGGGCATGATGATCATTGCCTTTGCCACGGCATTCTATATTTCCACAGGCTTTGGGGCCGGTCCCCGGGATGGGCTGATGGTGGTCCTGACCAAATATACGAAAAAGGATATCGCCCTGGTCCGAAACGCCATTGAACTGGTGGTTACCAGCCTGGGCTTCCTCCTCGGCGGCAAAGTCGGGGTTGGAACCATCCTGACGGTTTTGTTCATGGGCTATTTTGTTAAATTCGCATTTAAAGTGACCAACTTTGATATCCATAAAATCAAGCACAATTATCTGGATGCCGAATTTCTCGGTGAGATCAGCGGCAAATAGCCCCAGATAGTTCCCAATTCAATCCAGAAAGCAACCCAACGCCCGATCGATCCCGTCGATTGGGCGTTGGGTTTGTGAGAGCCGGGGAACAGCAGTGGGTTTGCGGTGGATTGGCTGCCGTTCAGCTGTCTGTCATGTGGTTGTGCCATGATCCTTCCGGATGGACCTGGAAGTTTCGATGGGTTTTGTCCGGTGGGTAAAATCAGACGTATTGGGGTAGGCATCTGTCAGCTGGGCATAGAGCTCCGAGGCCTGGCAATCGGCTTGGGCAAAGGGTGACTTAATATTTTTCAGGGAATGGACCAGGGGAATCCCTGAGTTTTCCCCTGAGGTGGTCCCTGCCTTGGCCAGGATCTCAATCCCCTGGCGGTTGAAGGCCAGGACCCTGAGATAGGGGGGCGGTGATGTTCTGAGGGCAGCGTAATCAAGCCGGTCGAAGCCCAGGGCAAATTGGAGGAGGAGCCGCATGATCCGTGAATAGGTATATCGCCGGGTTTTGATGGAGGCGACGAAGTCATCAAGGTCAGCCAGCTTATAAAGCTTATCAGCGGAATTGATCACCCGATCCCCCAGCCCGTCTCGGGCATCCGGGAGACGGTACAAGCTGTCTGGTTCTAATTTCAGCCGGTAGAGGACGATTTTTTTCAGATCGGCCTTCCGGGGCGTGGGGTATCCGGCTGCGAGCTGACTGAAATAAGATGCACAATTTTCCGGAATGAGGCTGGAGACATCCTGGTTTTTTTGAAGCAGGGCACGGATCGCAGTGGCCGAAGGCAGCAGAGGGTTCACCTGGGAGGCGCCTCCACCGAGCCGGGGGCCTTTCCCGTCCCCAACGTGTCCCAATTGATTGCCGCTGTAGATGTCGTTATAGCCCAGGCCCTGTCGTTTCAGGGTATGGGGGAGGAGCTTGGAATTGGTGGAGTGGAGGGCTTTGAGGTATTCGATGGCCAGGATATTGTTTGGTTTGAATAGATTGTCCACATCCAGGGGGAGATTTGGATAGTACTCGTTTAAGGCAGCGGCGACGGCGATCTGCCGGCTCACTGGATAGGATTTCCCCGTTTTCATCTCCCGGCGGATGATGGGATCGATGAATTCAGCCCTTTGGAGGAGCAGCTGGGCGACGATCGCCAGGGAGTCCAGCTGGCCGGCCTCCGAACCAAAAGAAATGATATCGGCGATTTGGGCAGCATTGGCGGAGAGGATACTGCCCAAAGCAAAGAATTCCGCTGAGGAAACCGCATACACCGTGGGCAGTTCCAGTACCAGATCGCATCCTCCCAGGACGGCCAGATGGGCCCGCTGGAACTTATCGAACAGGGCGGGGGCGCCCCGCTGCACAAAATTACCGCTCATCACAGCAACGATGTGGGTTACGCTTTCAGTCTGCCTTAATACGCTGATCTGATGCGCGTGCCCTTTATGAAACGGATTGTATTCACTTACGATCAATGCTGTTTTCATGGTCAAAGATCCTTTCACGTAGTAATAATATTGTAGCTTAAAAACTTGAAAATAAGCCATTAAAAAGTTAAGATTATAAGTAATGATGGTTTCTTAACAAAGAGAGGAGATAAGGAATGGATTTCATGACAAAGGTGAAGAGGATGGCTCAAAACGATATCAAGACCATCGTCCTTCCCGAGGGAGAAGAGGAACGCAATCTGACCGCTGCCGCAGAAATTACCGCATCGGGGATTGCGAATATTATCCTTCTGGGTAATATTGAAAAAATCGAACAGAAGGCTTCTGAGCTGGGGGTCGATATTTCAAAGTGTACCAAACTGGATCCTGAAAAAAGTGAGAAGTACGAAGAATATTCCAATCAATACTATGAATTAAGAAAGTCGAAGGGTGTAACACCTGTGGCAGCCAGGCTGACGATGAAAGATCCCATGTATTTTGGAACCATGATGGTCAAGTCGGATGATGCCCAAGGGATGGTTTCCGGCGCTGTCCACACCACCGGAGATCTGTTAAGGCCTGGCCTGCAGATCGTTAAGACCGCCCCGGGAGTATCGGTAGTTTCCTCCTTCTTTATCATGGAAACGGACAGCCCATTCGGTGAAAAGGGAACACTGTTGTTTGCTGATTGTGCCGTTAATCCCGTTCCGGACGAAAATCAGCTGGCAGCCATTGCCATAACTACGGCCGATACTGCCAGAAACTTCATGGGTTTTGAACCAAACGTTGCCCTGTTATCCTTCTCCACCAAGGGGTCAGCCCAGCATGAATCCGTGACCAAGGTCCAAAATGCAGTGAGAATCGCCAAAGCTCTGCGGCCGGATCTGAACATCGATGGTGAGCTCCAATTGGATGCGGCACTGATCGACAAGGTCGGCAGGCAGAAAGCACCAGGCTCTACCGTTGCCGGCAAAGCCAATGTCTTGATTTTCCCCGATATCCAGTCAGGCAACATCGGCTATAAGCTGGTTCAAAGATTTGCCAATGCGGAAGCCATTGGTCCCATCTGCCAGGGCTTTGCCAAGCCGATCAATGATTTATCCAGAGGCTGCAGCGTTGAGGACATCGTCAATGTCGTCGCTGTGACCTGCGTCCAGGCTCAAACCAATAACAATTAATCAATCAATCAATCAACTAAATAAATTTAAAAGAGGTATTAAGATGAAAATATTGGTAATTAACTGTGGGTCCAGTTCCCTGAAATATCAGCTGTATGATATGCAAAATGAACTGGTTTTGGCAAAAGGCCTAGTAGAGAGAATCGGAATCGACGGGTCGATCCTGACCCACCGCGTGGAAGGCAGAGATAAATATATCGTCCAGACACCCATGCACGACCATAAAGTCGCCATCAAACTGGTCCTCGATACCATTACCGACAAAGAGCAGGGTGTTTTGGCTTCAGCGGATGAAATCGCCGCAGTCGGCCACCGGATCGTCCATGGCGGAGAAAAATATTCCACCTCCATCCTGCTGGATGACCAGCTGATCGTTGAATTGGGTGAAGTGAGCAAATTGGCTCCCTTGCATAATCCACCGGCGCTGATCGGGATCAAGGCCTGTATGGATCTGATGCCCACGACACCAATGACCGCAGTCTTCGACACCTCTTTCCATCAGACCATGGAAAAGGTGGCCTACATGTACGCCATCCCCTATGAACTCTATGAATCCGACAAAATCCGGAGATACGGCTTCCACGGCACCAGCCATAATTATGTTTCCCAAAGAGCCGCTGAGCTTCTAGGCAAAGATATCAAGGATCTGAAGATCGTTACCTGCCATTTAGGCAACGGTGCCTCCATCACGGCAGTGAAACACGGCAAATCCGTTGATACCTCAATGGGCTTCACTCCCCTGGCCGGATTGGTCATGGGAACCAGGACCGGGGATATGGATCCGGCCATCGTTACTTACTTGATGAATGAAAAGGGCTGGGATCCCAAAACCGTGGATACCATGATGAATAAAAAGTCTGGTGTTTTAGGCGTTTCCGGAGTATCCTCCGATTTCCGAGATCTTGAGGAAGCCGCTGCCGCAGGCAATGACAGAGCCCAGCTGGCTTTGGATATGTTCGCATTCAGAGTCCGCAAGTTTATCGGCGGCTATGCAGCGGTCATGGGCGGACTGGATGCAGTAGTCTTCACCGCTGGATTGGGTGAGAATTCTCCCAACGCCAGAAGAATTATCCTGAGCGGACTGGAATTCCTGGGCATCAAAGTCGACGATGAAAAGAACAATGTCCGCGGCAAAGAAGCCATCTTCACCACGGATGATTCAACTGTCAAGGCCCTGGTCATCCCAACCAACGAAGAATTGATGATCGCCCGGGACACCCAGGCATTGCTCCAATAATAAACTGAAGCGCGGTCAAGCAGTAAACACCAAACCGTGCACTGAATAAGAGTATCCCAAAAACCACTGACTCCCCCTGGCAAAGCTATGGGGAGTCAGTGGTTTTTTGG
>CAZOTM010000004.1:8761-21713 GCA_964582675.1 uncultured Clostridiaceae bacterium | reverse complement strand
TTAAAAAACCATTAAAAATGGGACGAATTGTTGACATCAATGTATTAGTGTACTACTATAATAGTAAGGTAAGAAAAAGTGGTGACAGAGCGGATCAAATCGTTGAATACCAATTGAAGGAGCTGCTGTCAAAGCTTGGGAGGTGGAACATTGTTAAAGTTTGAGGAAGGCATTCCCATATACATGCAGATCGCCAGGCAGTTGAAGCTGGACATGCTGGGAAAGCGATTGAAGGGGGGCGATAAACTGCCCTCAGTCCGGGAGATCGCCGAAGAATACAAGGTAAATCCCAATACGGTCCAACGGGTGTTTTTGGAACTGGAGAAGGAGGCTTTGACCTATACCGAACGGGGGATCGGAACCTTTGTGACCAGGGATGAGACGAGGCTGGAAGATCTTAAAACCGAGGAATCAGAGAGGCTCGTCCGGGGCTTCACCAAGGAGATGAAGGATTTTGGGTTTCAGAATGAAGAGATCATAAGCATCATAAAAACCGAGCTGGAAAGGAGTGATAACGAATGCTTGAAGTAAATAAGGTAGCAAAGAAATATTTTGGCCGGGAAGTCCTGCAGGGTGTGAATTTAAATGTTGGGAAGGGGAAAATCGCTGGGCTGCTGGGACCGAACGGATCCGGAAAAACCACCCTGTTACGGCTGATCAGCGGAGAATTGAGAAAGGATGGGGGGGAGATCCTGATCAATGGACAAGGGGTTGGCGTCTTGACGAAAAAAGATGTATCCTTCCTGACTTCCAATGATTTCTTTTTGCCATGGATGTCCATCGGGGATGCGGGCGGCTTATATCACAGGGTTTTCCCTGATTTTGATCCGGCTAAATTCCATCAGTTGTTAAAAAACGTTGATTTGACCCCTGACCTGAAGATCAAGAACCTATCCAAGGGGATGCGCAGCAAATTCGCCCTGGCTTTGACCATTTCCCGCAATGCCAAACTGATCGTTTTGGATGAACCCCTGGAGGGGGTCGACCCGGTTGCCCGGGAAGAGATCTTAGGCTTGATCTTGGCCGGGTTTTCAGGGGAATCAACCATATTGGTGACCAGCCATCTGATCAATGAACTGGAAAGGCTGTTGGACGAAGTCTATTTTATCAATGACGGGATCGTCCAGTACATGGGGGCCGCCGAGGATTTGAGAGCCGAAAAACACATGTCCCTGGATGAATTATATAGAGAGGTGTATCGAAGATGATCACATTAATCAAGTATGAAGTGAAAAAATTCCATCAGGAATTCAAATGGTATGTTTTGGCCAGTGCGATTTTAGGCGTATTAGCTGTGGCTTTGATCGCCGTCAACCAGCCGTCGCAGCGCAACATCTTAGGCTCGGTGGCCTTTTTCGTGACCTTCGCCGTGGTGGTATCCCTGTTGGTCGGACCGCTGATCCAGTCATTTATCATCTACAATGGCGATCTGAACAAAAAACATGCCGTTCTTGAAGCAGCCTTTCCCTTTGTGGGATGGCAGAGGCTGACGGCCAAACTGATCACCGCCATTGCCTACATTTTCCTGTGTGGTCTGGTCGCCTTTGGGATCGCCAAATTGCTTTTGCTGGCAACCGGTTATCAGGGGTATTTGAACAATTTGGAAATCACCCTGAATGAGCGCAGGGTATTGCTGGGTGAGCTCGAGAAGATGGGTCCCTGGTACATCTTGAAATACCTCCTGGGTATGGTGGTCTCCCTGTCAGGCAGTCTGATCTTTGTCAACTTCTTTTCCACCCTCCACTCCACCTTAAGATATAAGCTCAAGCCGGCAGTGCCAGTGACGATTTTCCTGGCGGTACTCCTCATCGTCCTTTCGACGGTCTTCCAAACCTACACAGAAAATGTGGTTTTGTTCACCTCCCCACTCAACCGTCCGGTGATGCCCATGGATGTCCTGGGAATCATCCTGACTGTATCCGGTTTCTTCGCCATAGCCTATATGCTGGATCGAAAAACGGAAGTATAGTCTGCCGGTTGAAGTAAGGATCAGAAATGAATTAATAATCAAGTCAGGAGAACCAAGGTTGGAATGCGGTGCGTTTCAACCTTTTTCCCTGAGTCCGTAGAAATCCGAAAAATCCAGGGCCATAAAATAATGATGGGAAGGCATGCAAAACCGATAAGAGTGGTATAATCGAAGGAATAAGACGGGATTAACCTGAATAAGACGATTAATAACAAAGTACATCAGATTGAAATAGATTCGATCAAACGAAGGCGAAATAAATTAAGCGGAAGACTAAATGGAGAAATCAATGAAAATCGGAGCAATTGTTGGATCATTAAGAAAAAAATCGGCCAACCGGGTGTTGTTTGAAAGGTTGCAGGCCCTCATGCCGGCAGGGGTCGAAGTCTACGAGATCAGGACGGATGACATTGGCCTGTTTAATCAGGATAATGAATTTCCGACGCCGGACAACATTTTACGGCTGCGGGATGAATTCTCCCGAGCCGATGGGGTTTGGCTGTTTACCCCGGAATACAACCATTCCTATCCGGCCCACGTCAAGAATATCATCGACTGGCTGTCAAGGCCCCTTGGGCCGGGGCAAGGCAATGTGATCGCCGGCAAGCCCATGACTTCTTCCGGGGTGGGCCATGGCAAAAGCGGGACCACCAGTGTCCAGGATAAGCTCATTGAACTGCTTGGCTATCTCCGGGTGGATCTGATGACCCATCCTAGGGTCGCTGCGGCGGGCAGTCAGAAGCATACGGGGGAAGACGGGATCTATGTTCCGGATGAAGCCACCTTAAAATATTTGCAAAAACAGGGGGAGGCTTTTCAAAAGTTCATCACGGCCCGGCAAAGTATGAACAAAGGTCAATAAAGGTTAATAAAGGTCAATAAATGACCCCTTGGTAAAAATTTAAGCGGATTACCAATTGACAATGGTCGCTTCAATTACTATAATAAAGTGTATTCGTCATATAGAAGTTTCCGAAAGTTAAGGGAGGTGCCAGATGATTATTTCTCTTAAGGATTCGATGAACAAATCCTTCGTGAAAGCATTGGATTTTGATTATGAAGTAACAACCTTGGACGGGGAGGATATCTCCTTCGTTGCTCCGGTTCATGTTACAGGAAACCTAAAGGCCAATCGGGGCAGTCTGGATTTGGACATCAGGATCGATACCAGGCTGAAAAATGTATGCAGCCGGTGTTTAGCTGAATTTGAAAGGGATCTTTCAATGGATGTCCGGGAAAGAATGGCCAGTGAAGTGGCGGAAGACGATTATGATACCATCCAGTTATCAGAGGGAGATGACGTTGATTTAACGGATATCCTCACGAAATATATAATATCCAGTCTGCCTATACAGACTCTTTGCGGCGAAGCCTGCAAAGGACTGTGCCAGGAATGCGGGGCCAATCTCAACGAAGAAGCCTGTGACTGCGATAGACAACAGGTGGATATGAGACTGGAAGCATTAAAGGATTTATTGGAGGAGGTGTAAAAATGGGAAACCCGGCAAGAAGATTTTCAAAGGGAAGAACAGCCAGGAGAAGAGCTCAGACTTTCAAGGCAACAGCTCCCAGCATTGTAGAATGCCCTAAGTGCCATGACATGATGCTCTCCCACAGAGTTTGCAAGAACTGTGGTACCTATGACGGTGTATCAGTCATCGCTGTAGAAGCAGAATAATCGCAGGCAAATGCGGTAATAATGAAGCTCATTGGAGCTTCTTTATTTTTTTGTGTTAGAATATTCATTAGATGCAGCAAATCGGGACAGGGCGGCCTTTAGTTTGACAGTGCCCGATCAGAGTGCCTGACGCAAAGAATGCCTGACCCAAAGAACGCTTGAACAACAATGATGGATCTGGATCCAATATAGAGGTGAAACAATGAAATTTTCCCTGGATGGAATGGGGGGAGACAACGCTCCTCAGGAAGCTGTAAAAGGGGCGGTGGAAGCCGTCAAAGAACTTGGCATCTCGGTCATCATCACTGGTGATGAAGCAGCCCTTAACCGGGAGCTGGCCAAATATGATTATGATAAAACAAAAATTGAAGTCCTGCCCACCACTGAAGTCATTGGTACGGATGAAGCGCCGGTCATGGCCATCCGGAAAAAACGGGATTCCTCGTTAAGGCGGGCCATCGAACTGGTTCGCGACGGGCAGTGCGACGGGGTCATATCCGCTGGCTCCACCGGAGCCATTTTGGCCGGAGGCCTATTCATCATCGGCCGCATGCAGGGCATCGATCGGCCGGCTCTGGCGCCCCTCATGCCCGGCAAAAACGGCAAATTCATGGTGTTGGATGTGGGGGCCAATACGGACTGTAAACCAAAAAATCTCCATCAGTTTGCCCATATGGGGAAAGTATATTTCGAAAGTATTTTGGGCCATATCAAGCCCCAGATCGGACTGATCAATATCGGGACCGAAGCGGAAAAGGGCAATGAATTGACCAGGGAGACCTATCAGCTGTTAATAGCCGATCAGGCCCTGAATTTTATCGGCAATGTGGAACCTCGGGATATCCCTTCCGGCAACTGTCAGATCCTGGTCTGTGACGGATTTGTCGGCAATACGGTCCTCAAGATGTATGAAGGCACGGTGAAGACCCTGCTGGAGCTCATCAAGGAAAACCTGAAAGCCTCCTTCAAAGGCAAACTGGGGGGACTCCTGATCAGGGATTCTTTGAGAACCATGATGAAAAAGTATGATTATAAAGAAGTCGGGGGATCGCCTTTCCTTGGGCTGAATGGGATCGTCATCAAGGCCCACGGGTCGTCGGATGCCAAAGCCTTTAAAAATGCCATCGACCAGGCTAAAAAAGTCAAGGAAACGGACTTTATCGGAAAATTCAAGGAAGAAATGGAAAAAAACGTATTGCTAAGTCAGTAACTTTCGAATAATATACAGATGTAATAATAAAGGGACGGAGTTGAATTAGTATGGTATTTGAAAAAATTAGTGCAATCATAGCGGATAAACTGGGCTTAGGTTTGGACCAGATCAAGATGGAGTCTTCCTTTGAGGATCTGGGGGCAGACTCTCTGGATATCGTTGAATTGATCATGGCCATTGAAGAAGAGTTTGGCATCATGGTGTCCGATGAGGAAGCTGAGAAGGCCAACACGGTGGGCGATGTGGTCAATTATATTGCCACCCTGGTGGAAGAATAAACGACTGAAGTTCGCCGGCATCTGCCGGTGAAAGCGCGGGATAAGGCTGTGTCAATACAAGACACAGCTTTTTTGTTATAATGGGAAAATGAAACAGATATCAAAAGAGGAGTCTATTCCTGAGATTAGCCAATTGATTTAGTCTGAGGAATGGATTTAAGGTGAGATTATGATGAACCGGATTGAAGAAATGGGGATCGAATTCAGTGATCCTGAATTATTGAGGTTGGCGTTGACACATTCCTCCTATGCCAATCAAAAGGAACTGCGGGAGAGCAACGAGAAATTGGAGTTTTTGGGGGACGCGGTCCTGCAGCTGATCATAACCGATCACCTGTATAAGAACTACCCCGGCAAGGAAGAGGGGGAACTGACAAAAATCAGAGCCATGATCGTCTGTGAGCCCTCCTTATTTTTAGTGGCTGAGAAATGGAAATTGGGCAAATACGTTTATTTGAGCCGGGGCGAGGAATTGACCGGGGGCAGAACCCGGCCCTCCCTCCTGGCTGACGCAGTGGAAGCATTGATTGCCGCAGTCTATCTGGATCAGGGCATGGATCAGGCCAAGGGCTTCGTGACCGCCCATTTTGAGGAGATCATTAAAAAAGCCCTGAACAATGAGATCATCATCGACTTTAAGACGCGGCTCCAGGAGCTCCTCCAGGAGAACGGGGATGTGAGCATCAATTATGATCTGGTCAAGTTTGAAGGTCCGCCCCATAAACGGAAATTCTTTACCAAGGTGTCCATCGAGGACATCACCATGGGCAGAGGCGAGGGCATGAGCAAGAAAGAATCTGAACAGGATGCGGCCAAGGATGCCTTGTCCAAGCTGGCCCTGGGGAAGGGTTCAGACCTTTGAAGCACTATGTCATTCCGATTTTTGTGCCTCACCTGGGCTGCCCCCACGACTGCGTGTTTTGCGATCAGCAGAAGATCACCAGCCTTCCCCGGGTAAAGGGTCAGGCGGTCACCGGACGGGATGTGGAGAGGATCGCCGGGGAATATTTACGCTCGTTTCGGGACAAGGGGGCCTCAGTGGAAATTGCCTTTTTCGGCGGCACCTTTACGGGGATCCCCCGGGATATCCAGGCAGACCTCCTGCATAGTGCCCAAAAATTCCTCCGGCGGGGGGAGATCGCCCACATCCGCTGTTCCACCAGACCGGACTGCATCGATGCATCCGGCCTTGAATTTGTGAAATCCTATGGGATGGATATCATTGAGCTGGGCGTCCAGAGTCTGGACGACGACGTGTTATTAAAATCCGGGCGGGGCCATAGTGCCGCTTCGGTCCAAGCGGCATCACGGCTCATATTGGACCATGGCCTGACCCTGGGCCACCAATTGATGCTGGGGCTGCCCGGGGACAGCCCGGACAAGGATCTGGAGTCGGCCAGGCGGAGCATTGAAATGAAACCCCATATGGTAAGGCTCTACCCGGCCCTGGTGGTCAAGGGCACCCCCATGGAGGCGATGTATTCCCGGGGGGAGTATGCGCCCTATTCCCTGGACCTGGCCATTGAGACCTGTGCCCAAATCATGGAGTTGTATGAATCAGCCGGAATCAAAGTAATCCGCGCCGGGCTGCAGGCAACGGAAGAGATCAGACCGGGCCGGGCTCTGACGGCGGGACCCTATCACCCGGCTTTTAAAGAACTGGTGATTTCCCATCGGTTTTGGCACAAGCTCTACTTAGAATGTCTGAAATTTCAGGGCAGCTTCGCTGATCATGGGAAATTGGAAAATCCGGGGATGATTAATCATGGGATTATCATTGGGATCAATCCCCAGGATATCTCAGCAGTTTATGCCGGCGGCAAGCAGTACCGGAATTTATTCAAAGACCAACTGGCTGGCTTGGGGAAGAGGGAATTCTCCCTGGAGGTCATTCAGGATAAAACCATCGAACGGGGAACTGCCGAAACAGAAATTTTCGGCCGGCGGATGAGACTGTATCTATAGACAGAGGTTAAGGCGGAAATATATGTATCTCAAAAGTTTGGAAATAAGAGGTTTTAAATCATTTGCTGACCGGACGGTCCTGACCTTTAAGTCCGGGATCACCGGGGTCGTCGGCCCCAATGGCTCCGGCAAAAGCAATATTGCCGACGCCGTCCGCTGGGTGCTGGGGGAACAAAGCGTCAAACAGCTCCGCGGCGGCAGGATGGAGGATGTCATCTTTGCGGGGACTCAATACCGCAAGTCATTGGGGCAAGCCATGGTTTCCCTGACTCTGGACAATTCCTGCGGCACCTTGAGCCTTCCCTACAACGAAGTCACGGTGACCAGAAAACTGTTTCGATCCGGTGAATCCGAATATTTAATCAACAACTCCCAGGTCCGGATGAAGGACATCCATGAGCTGTTCATGGATACGGGGATCGGCAAAGAGGGTTACTCCATGATCGGCCAGGGTAAGATCGATGCGATCCTGTCCGGCAAAACGGAGGAGCGGCGCAGCCTGGTCGAGGAAGCTGCCGGGATCACCAAGTATAAAAGCCGGAAGGAGGAAGGGGAAAAAAAGCTTAAAAATGCCGATGAAAATCTCTCCCGGGTGGAAGATATCATATCCACCTATGAGGGAAGGATCGAACCCTTACGGCAGGATAAGGAGAAAGCCGAACAGTTCTTGGAGTACTCGGCGGAGCTTAAAACCCTTCAGGTGTCTGTCATCGTCTCCGACCTTCAGGATATGGACCAAAAGAATGAAGGTCTGGTCAAAGCCAGGGAGGAACAGAGCGCTGCCTTTTTGGCAGCGGAAACAGCCCGGCAGGAGGCAGAAGCTAAAACCGCCGAGTTGGAAACGGAATTGAATGGGGCAGCCGAACGGAGAAATCAGTCGAAAGAGGCGTATTACCTTAAGAAGAGCGAGCTCGATGAGGTAGTTAATGATTTGCGCTTCGGGGAGACCCGGCTGCACAGCGATTCTGAAAAACTGAAGAAAACTCAGGCGGAAATCCTGGAAACGCAGCAGCGGAAAAAAACCCTGGAAGATGAAGAGCAGGCGGAGGCTGAACGCATCAGGCAGTGTGGGCTGGAGCTATCTGCGGTGGCTGCCAGACTGACGGACCTTAAAAATTCATCGGCAGCCCTGGAAGATGACATCAGGGAAACCCAAGAACAGACCGGGGCCCACCGGCAGGAAGAAGAAAAATTATCTACTGCCCTCCGGCAGGTCAACGATGAACTGTCTGCGGCCAGAGGCAAAAAAGAATATTTGGCGGGGAGAAAAGTCAACCTGAATTCCGTATCGGAAAACTTCACCGCCTCCTTAAAGCTCAACCAGGACGGCCATGAACGGATCGCCCTCGAGATCTCTGCCCTGGCGGCGAAACATGCCGCCATCGGGAAAACCGTATCTGAGACCCGGGCAGAGGCGGACCGTCTGAAAGACCAGCGCCAGGCAGCGGAAGAAGCGGCGGAAAAAGTCAAGCGGGAGCTGCGGGATGCCCAAACCAAATTGAACATGCTCAAAAATCTTGAGGATTCCTATGAGGGCTACACCCGGTCAGTCAAGGACCTGATGACCTACCTGAAAAAGACGAATTCTCGATACGCCGGGGAAACCTCCATCGTCGGCGAGATCATCAAAACCGAGCCACGCTATACCCTGGCCATGGAGGCTGCCCTGGGGGGATTCATCGGCAATGTGATCACGGCCACCGACCAACAGGCCAAAGACCTCATCGGCATATTGAAAACCCACAACATGGGGCGGTGCACATTTCTCCCCAGAAATGTCATCAAAGCCAACCGGATCAAGCTGCCCGCATTTAAAACCGCCAGGGTGCTGGGCTTTGCCGCTGAATTGGTCCAGACCGAGCCCCAATACCGGGAGATCATCGACAGCATCCTGGCCCGCACCCTGGTGGTGGAGACCATGAACGAGGCGGTCAATGCGGCCCGGGAAACCGGCTATAAAATCAAGATCGTGACCCTGGAGGGGGATGTCATTGCCTCCGGCGGGGCCATGACGGGCGGGTCGGCCAAGACGCAAAAAGCCGGCATCATCACCCGGAAAGCTGAAATCGAGACCCTGGAGACCGGGATCGCGGAAAATCGGCAGCGCAGCGAGGGGATGAATCAACAGATTGTCAGCCTCCGCCAGAGGGTGGAGGAGGTCTATGCCCGCCTGGAGGAGCAAACCGCAGCCCAGCGGGGAAATGAATTGGAAATGGCCAAGGCTGCGGAACGGGAGACCGGATTTGTCCGGGAAATCGTGAGAATCCGGCAGCTGGTGGCCGATCAGGGGGAAGAAGCCCGCTCGGTCAAAGATGCCCTGACAGAGACATTGGCAGTGATCAGGCAGCTGGAAACAAACCGGGAAAAGATCGAAGCTGCCTTGAAAACCATCGCTGAAAAGATCGACGGGGCGAAACAAATCAGGACGGATAAATTTAAAGCCAATGACGACCTGAAGGAAGCGATCACGGAAGTCCGGGTCGAATATACGGAAAAAGACCGGGATTTGCGGGGGGCTGAGGACCACTACGCCAGCCTTGGCAGGGAAAGGGAAGGTATTGAGGAGCGTCTTGCCAAACTTAAGGGCGAAGCGGCTGACTTGGAACTGGTGACCTTCGAATTAACCAATGAGCTGGCGCTCCTTCGTGTCAAACAGGGCGAGCTGGAACAGCTCATGGCTGCCCTGGATGCGGATACCCTGAAGGCTGAAGGGGAGGAAACCAGGATTCGATCCCTCATCAGGGACCAATCAGGGCATCTGGCCGTCCTCAGGGATGAATACTACAGGGCGGAACGGGAGCTGTATAAAACCAGCCTGTCCCTGGAGAAATATGAGACGGACCGGGGGGAACTGATCGAGAAACTCAATGAGGATATGGCTCTGACCTTAGCGGAAGCCTATGATCTGGCAGAAAATCTGGAATCAAAACCAAAAGCCAGAAAGCGGATCACCGACATCAAGGGACTGATCTCAGGTCTGGGTACAGTGAACTTAAGCGCCATCGAAGAATACGTCAAGGTATGCGCCAGCTATCAATATCTGGTGGAGCAAAGGGATGACCTGAATCGGGCCAAGGCGGAGCTGGCAGAGCTGATCGGCGAAATGACCGGCCGAATGAAAGCTTTGTTCAACGAGAATTTTGTGATTCTGAGTAAAAACTTCAAAGAAACCTTCCGCCAGCTCTTTTCCGGCGGTCAGGCAGAGCTGATATTGGGCGGGGGGGACGAATTGACTGGCAGCATCGACATCATCGTCCAACCGCCGGGCAAGAAACTGCAGAATCTGAATCTGTTATCCGGCGGTGAAAAAGTTTTGTCGGCCATTGCGCTGACCTTTGCCATCCTGAAGATGAAGCCCTCGCCGTTTTGTCTCCTCGATGAGATCGAAGCCGCCCTGGATGACTCCAACGTATACCGCTACGCCAGTTTCTTGAAGGATTATGCCAGGGATACGCAGTTTATTTTGATAACCCATCGCAAAGGGACCATGGAGGCTGCAAACATGCTCTACGGTGTTACAATGGAAGAAAAGGGCATTTCCAAAATCGTATCAGTGGATTTAGATCATATAAAGGGACAGGGATGATATGGCAGGATTTTTTGAAAAATTAAAAAAGGGTCTGGAAAAGACCAGGAATGAGTTTACAGATCGGATCAATGAAGTGTTCAATATCGCCGTCACCATTGATGACGACATGTATGATGAGCTGGAAGAGGTCCTGATCACCTCGGATGTGGGTTACGAGGCATCCGTGGTGATCATCGAGGCGTTGCGGGAAAAAATCAGGGTCGAACGGATCAATGATGTGGCCAAGGTGAAGCCGGCCCTGAAGGAGGTCATTGCCGACTTTATGAAGGACGAGGCCCCGCAAGTGCAATTTCCGGTGGTGATGCTCATCATCGGGGTCAACGGGGTGGGGAAAACCACCTCCATCGGCAAATTAGCCTATAAGTTTAAAAGGGAAGGCAAAAAAGTGATCATGGCGGCGGGAGATACCTTCCGGGCTGCGGCCATCGACCAATTGGAAATTTGGGCGAAACGATCCGGCGTTGACATCGTCAAACACCAGGAAGGGTCGGACCCCGCCGCCACGGTGTTTGATGCCCTCACGGCGGCCAAGGCCAGGGGGGCCGATGTGCTCCTCATCGATACCGCCGGCCGGCTCCATAACAAAAAGAATCTCATGGCGGAGCTTGAAAAGATCAACCGGATCATTGACCGGCAGTATCCGGAGGCCATGAAACTGTCACTCCTGGTGCTGGATGCCACCACCGGGCAAAACGCCATCATCCAGGCCAAGGAATTCAAAGAGGTGGCTGACATCAACGGCATCATCCTGACGAAGCTGGATGGGACCGCCAAGGGCGGAGTCGTATTATCCATTAAACAGGTCCTGGGCGTCCCGGTGAAATATATCGGCGTGGGCGAGGGCATCGATGACCTGCAGGACTTTGACCCGGCCGCATTTGCCGAGCTGATGTTTTAAGCCGGCAATATACATTTTTTTAGTTGAGGTGTTGAATATGAGTAGAACCAAACCGGTCAAACTTTGTGCGATCCAATCCCGGGTCTTCCCGGAGAAAGCGGACAGTTTTGCCTATATTGAAGGGAAAGTGGTTGAGGCGATGGCAGGGCAGCCTGATTTCATCCTGCTGCCGGAGATGTTCGCCTGCCCCTACCGTTCCGACTTTTTCCCCGTCTATGCGGAAAAGGCCGGAGGCAGGACCTGGCAATTCTTATCCGAATTGGCCCAACGCCACTCGGTCTATCTCATCGGGGGAACCATCCCGGAGGCAGCCGAGGGAAAGGTCTATAATACGGCTTTCAGCTTTGACCGTTCAGGCAGGCAGATCGGGCGGCACCGAAAAATGCATTTGTTCGATGTGGATGTACCCGGGGGAATCTCCTTCCATGAATCGGATACACTGACACCGGGGAATGATTTTACAGTGGTGGATACGGAATTCGGCAAGGTGGGCGTAATGGTCTGTTTCGACATCCGTTTCCCGGAACTGTCGGCCATCTACAAGCAGCTGGGCGCCGACATCATCTTTGTGCCCGGGGCGTTTAACATGACCACGGGGCCGGCCCATTGGGAACTGTTATTCCGAGGCCGGGCCATGGACAACCAGGTGTTTATGCTTGGCTGCGCACCCGCCCGGGAGACAGGGGGAGTCTATACCTCCTGGGGTCATACCATGCTGACGGATCCCTGGGGAAGAGTGATCCAAACCCTGGCGGAAGGAGAAGGCACTTTGTCAGAAACCGTGGATCTGGGGGAAATTTTACCCACCATGCAGGGTATGCCGGTAAATTTTGCGAAGCGTCACGATCTTTATGAGATCCGAATCAAATAGATCCATCAAATAGATTTAAGTTTTCAGCCGGGAGCACGCTTGACAATGGGCTGCTCCAGGCTGAATTTTAACATCCCGCTAAATTAGATTGGCTGATTTCTCCGGAATAGACACCAGATTTCCTGGGAGACTTGATCGCAAGGGAATCTGATGGCCGGGCTGCCCTGTCAAGCTCGGCCGGGAATTTTCCATGGGAGGCGAAGGAATGTATGGTATAAAAAACAACCTGCTGGATTTTGTGAAAAAGGACTATAAGGACCACTTGCCCCAGTTCGACTTTTCCTTGGACTGCTCCTTCGGCACCAACCCATGGGGCAGTTGGCCCGGCCTTGGGGAGATGGGGGATCTTCTCCAGCATATCGATGGTTACCCGCCGGAAGATGGGGAATTGAAAGAGAGGATCATCCAGCATTTCGCAGATGCTGGCAAATTGACCCCGGAGATGATCAGCCTGACGTTGGGATCCATCGGCGGGATCATGACTTTGGACC
>CAZOTM010000004.1:5232-8751 GCA_964582675.1 uncultured Clostridiaceae bacterium | reverse complement strand
ATATCCCGGCAAACCGGTCATCGGCGTCGCTCCGCAGTTCACAGCGGCGGTTGACGATTTCCGGCTCTATGGAGCCGACTATTCCCCGGTTTATTTGCAGGGAGGCAATGGCTATCATTTGCAGGTCAAGGATCTGATCAAAGCCATGGATGAGACGGAGGAAGCCTATGTCTACCTGGATAACCCCAATAATCCTACGGGGCAGGTCCTCAATGTGGCAGATCTGGAACGGATCGCCGCTCACGCCAAAGCCAAAAACAGTTTCGTCGTCCTGGATGAAGCCTATGGGGACTATCTGGACATCAGGGAATCCGCGGCAGGGCTTCTCTCCCAATTCGACAACCTGGCGGTGATCCGTTCATTCTCCAAGGGGCTGGGCGCAGCCGGGATCCGCTTGGGGTATGTTATGGCCTCCCCGTGGCTGATCAAAGCCTTTGATTTGATGAATATCCCCTACAGCAAAAGCAGCCTCGCCGGCCAAATCGCCCTAAGGCTCATCAACAGCGGGTGGGAGAAGGAATGCAGTCCCTTAGTCATTCAGGGCAAAACTATGCTCCTCCAATCCCTTCAGCTCCTCAAGGCTGCCCAGACCTCACGCAATGTCCCCATCACCATGATTTATACGGAGGATACGGGGATCGACCTGGCAAATCTGATGGAACGGGTGGGGCTCAAGGTCGTATCCTGCAGGGACTATGAAGGATTGGGGCAAAATTGTGTCAGGCTCAATTTGAATCGGGATATGGCGGCTCTGATCCATCTCCTGGGCAAAACCGAAGCCTTGCTGAAAGTGGTTCATGAGTGATTCATGAGCCTTCCTGATCCACAATTCAGACGCATTTCAGCTTTGAATTCAGACCTGAATTCAGACCTGAATTCAAATTCTGATTACCCGGCATAGCTGTTAAGGGAAAGTACTTGACAGCTATACCGGGTTCTGTTAATATTTACTTCGGGCAGGTGATCAAAGTGCAAAATCGTCTTGAGGTCTCGCTGTTACTGGATCTATACCGGAATTTATTGACAGCTAAGCAGAGAAATATCATGGAAATGTATTATGATGAAAATTTCTCCCTGGCAGAAATTGCCGATATCAACGGCTCCAGCCGGCAGGCAATTTTTGACTTGATCAAACGATCCGAGCAGCAACTGTCAAAGTATGAGGAGAAGCTCCGGATCATGGAAAAAATGCGCTCCCTGGAGGCAAAGAAAACAATCCTCATGGAAAAATTGGAAACTAACAATGCGTTAACGAAAGATATTAAGACACTGATCGAGAGTATCTAGGAGGAACATATGGCTTTTGACAGTTTAGGCGAAAGACTCCAAGCCAGCCTTAAGAAATTAAGGGGCAAAGGGACGATCAACGAAGGCGACATCAAGGAAGCAATGCGAGAGGTCAAACTGGCCCTCCTTGAAGCGGATGTCAATTTCAAGGTGGTCAAACAGTTCATCGCGAATGTAAGCGAAAAAGCAAATGGCGAAGATGTCATGAAGTCACTAACCCCCGGACAAATGGTGGTTAAGATCGTCCACGATGAATTGACCCATCTCATGGGGGATGAGGAGTCGTCATTGCACTATCGGGATTCCGGGATGACGATCTTTATGCTGGTGGGACTGCAGGGGGCTGGTAAAACTACCATGGCCGGGAAAATTGCCCTCCTGACAAGAAAAACCAAAAATAAAAAACCACTGCTGGTGGCCTGTGACATATACCGGCCGGCTGCCATCAAGCAGCTGGAGATCGTCGGCAAACAGATCGATGTCCCCGTGTTTTCCATGGGCGATCAGGTCAGCCCGGTGGAAATCGCCAAGCGGGGCATTGAAGAAGCCAGGAAAAACGGCAATAACTTCGTCGTCATCGATACCGCCGGAAGACTGCACATCGATGAAGAACTGATGAATGAACTGAAAGAGATCAAGGCTGCAGTCAACCCCCAGGAAGTACTCCTGGTGGTGGATGCCATGACCGGACAGGATGCGGTCAATGTAGCCAAGAGCTTCGATGAGCAGCTGGATATCACCGGTGTGGTGCTTACCAAGCTGGACGGCGATACCAGAGGCGGAGCGGCCCTGTCCATCCGTGAGATCACCGGCAAACCCATCAAGCTGGCGGGTATCGGTGAGAAAATGAATGACCTGGAGACCTTCCATCCCGATCGGATGGCGTCCCGGATCCTGGGGATGGGGGATGTC
Source organism: uncultured Clostridiaceae bacterium (assembly GCA_964582675.1). GTDB lineage: Bacteria > Bacillota > Clostridia > Clostridiales > Clostridiaceae > JG1575. Next base: position 6,552 of record CAZOTM010000004.1, on the reverse strand, counting down.
ATGTCCCTCATAGAGAAAGCCCAGTCCGAAATGGACAGCGATGAAGCCCAGGCCTTGGGTGAGAAGCTCCTGACCAAGGATTTCAATTTTGAGGATTATCTGGCCATGATGCGGCAGATGAAAAAGCTGGGACCCCTTAACAAAATCATAGAAATGATCCCCGGCATGAACAAGCAGGCAATGCAGGGAATGGATCTGGACGAGGGGGAAAAGTCCCTTAAAATGAATGAATCCATCATTTATTCCATGACGATGAAGGAACGCAGGAACCCGAAGCTCATCGATAATTCCAGAAAGAAGCGGATCGCCAAAGGGGCAGGGGTCAGGGTCCAGGATGTGAATAAGCTGATCAAGGGCTTAGAAGAATCCAAGAAGATGATGAAACGCCTGGGCGGCAGTCTGCCCGGCAAAAAAAATAAGAGTATGTTTGGGAACTTGCCATTTTAGGCATGTTTACATAAAAAACGATGTTTATATAAAAAGCGGAGGTATTAACAATGGCAGTAAAAATCAGATTAAGAAGAATGGGAACTCACAAGGCTCCTTTTTACAGAGTGGTGGTAGCAGATTCAAGGTCCCCCAGAGATGGCAGATTCATTGAAGAGATCGGTTACTACAATCCCGTATCAACTCCGAAAGTGGTTCAAATCGATGGAGATAAAGCCAAGGACTGGATCGCCAAGGGAGCACAGCCTACGGAGATCGTCGTGAAGCTTCTGGAAGACCAGGGAATCATCGAGAAAACTGAAAAGAACTGGGAAAAGAAAGCCAAAGTGGATGCTCAGAAAGCCGCCAAGCTGGACGAAAAAGTCAGCAATGCAAAGGCCAGAGCCGCTGCAGCTGCCCCAGCGGTAGAAGCCGCCGTGGAAGAGACCGTCGAAGCTGCCCCATCCGTTGAAGCATAGAAGGCAGCCATATGAAAGAACTCGTTGAATTCCTTGCCAAGTCTTTGGTCGATCATCCTTCCGAGGTAATTGTCACGCAAAGAGAAGACGGCGACGCCATCATCTTTGAGTTGAAAGTCGCCCAGGATGACATGGGCAAGGTCATCGGCAAGCAGGGCAAGATCGCCAAGGCGATCAGGACCCTGGTCAGAGCTGCTTCAGCCAAGGACGGCAAGAAAGTTTTAGTTGAAATAATCCAGTAATCCGGGTTATTGAAAAATGACCCGCAGTGGATCAATGGGCTATGGAAGTTTATTTTAAATTTCCATAGCCCATTTTCCATGGCATCGGTTGTCCCCGTACGGCCATCACCTGATGCCTGGTTTGGGTGATTGGGCAGTACCATTCATTCCCAGGGATGGTATAATCAATTAAT
>CAZOTM010000004.1:0-5132 GCA_964582675.1 uncultured Clostridiaceae bacterium | reverse complement strand
GAGTAACGATCGGGCAGGTGGGCAAGCCCCACGGCATCAAAGGCGAGGTCAAAATAATCCCTTTGACCGATGATATCAGAAGATTCAAACGGCTCCGGTATGTCATAATCAACAACCAGGAGTATAAAGTTTTGTTCGTCAAGCTTCAGGCAGACCGGGCGATTTTAAAGCTGGAAGGCTTCGATGACCCGGAAAGTCTATTGGTCATCAAGGATAAGTTCGTTGAGATCAGGGGGGAAGATGCGGTAAAAAAGAAACAAGGCGAGTACTATGTGGGGGAACTCCGGGGGCTGACCGTGAGGGATACGGATGGAGTGGACCTGGGGGTGGTCTTTGATGTCATTTCCACAGGTTCCAATGATGTCTATTGGATCAAGTCCCCCAAGGAGATCCTGGTCCCGGCGTTGAAGACCATCGTCACCAGTATCGATCTGGAGGGCGGGACGATTACGATCAAGCCACTGAAGGAATGGAACTATGAGGATTGATGTCCTGACGCTTTTCCCGGAAATGTTTGAACCCTTGAAGGTCAGCATTTTGGGCAGGGCAATGGAGATGGGCAAACTCAGCCTCGTTTTGACCAACATCCGGGACTTTTCCACGGACAAGCACCGGCGGGTGGACGATTATCCATATGGCGGCGGTCCGGGGATGGTGCTGATGTGCCAGCCGGTATTTGCTGCCATTGAAGAGGTCAGGATGGATAACCCGGGGCCGGTCATCTACATGGGGCCCAAGGGCGAACGGTTTACCCAGGCGACAGCCAAACGATTGGCCGCCCTGGAGGGATTCACCCTGTTATGCGGCCATTATGAAGGCATTGATGAGAGGATCTATTCCGTGATCGATGAAGAGATCTCCCTGGGAGATTTTATTTTGACCGGGGGCGAAATGTCGGCCATCCCCATCATCGATGCGGTGGGGAGGCTGCTCCCCGGTGTCCTGGGAACGGATGAGAGCTCACAGGAAGAATCTTTCGCCAACGGCACCCTGGAGTATCCGCAGTACACCAGACCTGAGGAATTCAGGGGAATGGCCGTGCCGGCGATCCTCTTGTCCGGGCATCATGAAAACATCCGTAAATGGCGGCGCTTCATGGCCCTTAAGGCAACAGCGGAGAAACGGCCGGACTTGTATGAGCGCATCGTGCTGAGCAAGGAAGACAAAAAAATCCAGGCTAAAATCGATGAAATATCTGCCTTTCAGGGGAAACGGCCCAAACCGGCGAAACCCCATAACGCCGTTGTTGCGGCTGATGATTGAAGTTTCCTAAATCACTTTGATCCCCTATCACCAGAAATCTCACCGGACTGCCCAAAGTCAAGACAACCGATTATAATGGGTCAATTGCCATTTTAAAGGGATATTGTTATCCCTTTTTTTGTATTTATACAATTCAAAAATATTTGTGGGCTGGAAGGATAAACAATCAAAAAAATCACTCAATAATAGATGGTTCGTTATAAGTGACAACTTTATTACAAAGAACAAACTGTAACTTTTTGTTAAAATTCCAGGTTTGGCAAAATATTAAAGAATATATGATATAATTTCTATTATTAAATGGGGAAAATCCGGAAATAAAAACAATTATGAAGATCAATTGAAAAGATAGAGCCACATCACAGGCGAAATGACGCTGAAGAGGCATAAAGGAGATGAAGGAGGAAACAAATGGCAGATAACAACAACCATTCACCAAGGGAAATTTCTCTGGAACGGGTAGAAGTCCTGAAGAAAAAAATAGAACCATACCTGGAAAATATCGCTGCGATTCGAACCGGCTTGACGGAAACAGATGAAATACGCAGCCGCCAAAAGCAAATCATGGAGATCATGGGGGCCGGCAGTGAGCAATGGAATGATTGGCACTGGCAGATCAGCAACCGGATCACCTCAGCCGAGGAGTTAAAAAAGTATATCCCCCTGTCCAAACGGCAGATCATGGAGATCAAAAAAGTCGGAGAAAAATTCCGCTGGGCCATCTCCCCGTATTTCCTGTCGTTGATCGGAAGCAGCAAGCCACTGGATAACTATACAGACACCACCTATCTGCAATCCATCCCCCTGGGTTTGGAATTGGAACACATGGAGGGAGATTCGGACCCCATGTGCGAAGAGTTCACCAATCCCGCCGATTCCATCACCCGGCGCTACTCGGACCGATTGATCATCAATGTCACCAACCAATGCGGCATGTACTGCCGGCATTGCCAAAGACGGAGGAATATCGGCGAGTTTGACGCCCCGGCAAGTCAGGCAGCGCTGGAACAGGGCATCCAGTATATCAAGGACAATCCGGAAATCCGGGATGTTTTGATCACCGGCGGCGATCCATTGACCTTAAGCGATGAGAGGCTGGATTGGCTGCTGGGGGAATTGGACAAGATCGAACACGTGGAGATCAAACGGATCGGTACAAGACTGCCCATCACGATCCCCCAGCGGATCACTCCCGAATTCTGCGCCATGCTGAAGACCCATCATCCCCTCTACATGAACATTCAATGCAATCACGCCATTGAAATAACCGAGGATTCCCGGCAAGCCCTGGGAATGCTGGCGAATGCAGGGATCCCCCTGGGCAATCAGGCGGTTTTATTAAAGGGCATCAACGATGACCCGTTTATCATGAAAAAACTCAACCAGGAACTGTTAAAAGCCAGAGTCAGACCTTACTATATTTTCCATGCCAAGGAGGTCATCGGGACATCCCATTTCAGAACCAGTGTGGATGCCGGCATTGAGATCATTGAGCACATGGTGGGATATACTTCGGGATTGGCCAGACCGACCTTCATTGTCAATGCCCCCGGCGGCAAGGGGAAAACCCCCATGCTCCCGGAATATCTGATTTCCCAGGGCAGGGGCAAGGTCATGCTGAGAACCTGGGAGGGGCAGGCCTATGAATACTCCAATCAGGACTCGGATTTAAAGCTCATCGATTTTGAATATGATGAGGAACTGGATTCCTGAGAAAAAACCAGGCTATATATTCCGATCAGCGGCTAAAAGCCGGAAACTCCACCAGAGGAAAAAAATTGGTCAATCAGGGAGATAAAAAATAAAAAAATAAGGTCAATCAGGGGGATAAAAAAATTTGCAATTCCCCTGAAATACCGATATACTTACTGTTGTGCTAATACACGGGCGGTCCGCTGGAAATATGTCCAAGAACGTCAATAATTATATGGAGGTATGCACGATGAATGAATTAATCAGAGCAATTGAAGCAGAAAATCTTCGACCTGATCCCCTGGTAGACTTCAATGTAGGAGATACGATCAAGGTTCATGTCAGGATCAAGGAAGAGAAACGGGAAAGAATCCAGGTGTTTGAAGGAACCGTGATCAAGATTCAGAACGGCGGTTCAAGACAAGCCTTTACCGTAAGACGTGTAGCCTATGGCACCGGCGTGGAAAGATCCTTCCCATTCAATTCACCATCCGTTGTGAAGGTTGAAGTGGTTAGAAAAGGAAAGGTCAGACGAGCCAAGCTGTACTACTTAAGAGACAGAGTCGGCAAAGCTGCCAAAATTAAAGAAAGAATTTAAGGGGTCCGCAAGGTCCCTTTTTCTTTTGTCCTGAAGTTTTCGGTTTATGGTATTATTTAGTGACATGGACCCCGCACAAAAAAACGCGGGGGATCATCCAAACCCGGATGGTAAAAAGCGGCCTCCATCGAGCCCTTGCCGAGACCGGCCAGGAGTCCTTCGACTCCAGGGTAGACGGGACAAGGCTTTTTCGAGACTATCTTTGGCGGAAAGCCTGAAAATAAACAAGCTCGGAAAAATGGATAAAGGAAAGATCGGGAGAATATAAAATAAACGAGATCAATCAATGCGAATTGTCAGACAACAACTGGCGAGGACAGTAAAATAAAAAAACAAGAAGAAAACAAGAAGAAAACAAGCAGGCAGAAAGGACAAGATAAAAGCATAAACGAGCATAACCAGAAGGAAAGTTAGGTTTAAAACGAGATGGGGGAAAGAAGTATGGCGATAAATTGGTTTCCGGGACATATGGTAAAGACCAGACGGGAAATAACCGAAAATTTGAAATTGTGCGATGCGGTTATTGAAATCAGGGATGCCAGAATCGTTAAATCGTCCATGAATCCAGAAGTGGATAAAATATTGGGCACCAAACCAAGGCTGATCCTCCTGAATAAAGCGGATTTGGCGGAGGCCAATGTAACCCGGCGCTGGAGTGAGAAATTGAGCAACGCGACCACGGAGATCCTGGAAGTCAATTCATTGACCGGGGACGGTTTGAACAAAATCCGGCCCGCTTTGGAAAAACTCCTGGCGGATAAAATCGAGCGGTCGGTCAACCGTGGGTTACGGAACTTTATGATGCGAGTCATGGTGGTGGGAATCCCCAATGTGGGAAAGAGTTCCTTCATCAACCGGATGGCCAAAAGCGCCATCACCAAGGTGGGGGACCGTCCCGGCGTCACGAAAAGCAAGCGGTGGATCAAAACCGGCCAGAATCTGGAGCTTTTGGATACACCGGGCATATTATGGCCGAAATTCGAAGATGAACAGGTGGCGTTGAACCTCGCCTTCACAGGGGCCATCAAGGACGAGATCATGGATGTGGATACCCTGGCCCTCCGTCTGGTGGAAAAGCTGTCGGTCCATTACGGGGACCGGCTCATCGAGCGGTACAAACTGGATGGTTTGAGCGGAGATGGGCTCACTGACCTGGATACCATAGCCATCAAGCGCGGCTGTATTTTAAGGGGCAATGAGATCGATTATGCCAGAGTCTCTGCCATGCTGCTGGATGAATACAGGGGCGGTAAATTAGGCAGGATCAGTCTGGAGTGGCCTGATGAAGAGTAATTGCAAATCGGCGGGGTGGAATACTTGGAAATGAAATTTATGATCCCGGATGTCTCGGGGATGACGATCAGCGCTGTGAAAAGCTTTGTCAAAGGCAATCTCCGGGAATGTATCGACCACAAGGAGGAACTCCTCCTGGCACTGGCGCAGGACCGACGGAGCTCCGTCAATGACCTGTGCGGCTATATCCTCGCCTGTGAGGAAAAATCCAGCCATGAGTATGATCGGGTCAAAGCCATGTATGACTTTGACCGCCGGTTTGGACAATTCATTGCCGGAGTGGATG
>CAZOTM010000003.1:14769-33418 GCA_964582675.1 uncultured Clostridiaceae bacterium | reverse complement strand
AAAGCCATGTATGACTTTGACCGCCGGTTTGGACAATTCATTGCCGGAGTGGATGAAGTCGGCCGGGGGCCCTTGGCCGGGCCTATCGTGGCGGCGGCGGTGATCCTTCAGGCGGATGCTGACAATGCTGATTTGATCCTCCACTTGAATGACAGTAAAAAGCTTTCCAGAAAAAAGCGGGAGGAATTGGCCCCCATAATCAAGGCCAAGGCTCTATCCTGGGCCATTGGCGAACATTCCAGCCAGGATATCGATGAGCTGGGGATTGCGGTCTGCAACAATGATGTCTTTATCCGGGCAATCGACTGCCTCAAAATCAGGCCCAGCTTTATTTTAAGTGACGGCTATCCATTGAAGGGCAGCGTTATCCATGGCCGGGGCATCATTCAGGGGGACGCCAAAAGCGCTTCGATAGCAGCCGCTTCCATCATCGCCAAGGTCCACCGGGACGATTTGATGAGACGGATGGATGATTTGTATCCGGGCTACGGCTTTGCCATGAATGTGGGTTATGGCTCAAAGGAACATATCGACGCCTTAAAACAACTGGGACCTTGCCCCATCCATAGAAAAAGCTTCATCCGAAACATCATGGCTTAACATGGTGTTTTATTTTTATAGGGGCAGGCATAATCTTTCAAAAAGGTGAAACTATGAGTGATGAATTGGAGAAATTGCTGGGATACTGGCTGTGTGCGGCAGATTTTAAGGCCTCCGAACGGATGCGGCTGAAAGGTGATTATGGACGGCTGCGGGCGGAATATGATTTTTTTGACAGGGGGTACTCCCGCCGCCGCCTCCAGGGGGAATATCAATCCCTGGAGGCAGGCTCAATTGGACTGAGTTTGCCCGGGGATCCAATCTTTGACAGGGTGTTTGACGCTTATGCCGACCGACCCTGCGGGTTGTTTTATAAAGGGGACCTGGGACTGATCGATACAGACTGTGTCACCTTTGCCGGTTCAAGACAGCTGTCATCTTACGGGGAGGGCTTGACCAAAGAATTGGTCAGGTCATTGGGCGGCCTTGCAGTCACCATAGTGTCAGGCGGAGCCAGGGGGGCGGATTCCGTTGCCCACAGGCAGGCCATCGCATCCGGTCTGAAAACCATCTGTGTCCTGGGCTGCGGCGTCAATTATGCTTATCCGCCGGAGAATCGGGAGCTGTTCGAAACAATTATCCAAAATGGGGGGTTGCTCCTCAGTGAATATCTGCCGGAGCGCAGACCGGAAAAATACTTTTTCCCGGAACGGAACCGGATTATGGCCCAGCTGGGAAGTCTGATTGTCATACCGGAAGCATCGGCCACCTCCGGATCCCTTCATACCGCCCTTTGTGCCGATGAATATGGCAAGATTTTGATCACTGTGCCCCACGACATCCATAAACCCAATGGACAGGGCTGTAACATGCTGATCGCTTCCGGTGCCCAAATGCTGCTTAAGGCATCTGATCTGAAAGACTATCTCCTGTGAGCATTGCCTGATGGAAGGGGTGCGAGGGGAGTCTGACCCATGCCCGGCTGTTCAGCAGCAGGTGGGGGCGGCGACGGCTCCCTGAGAAACCCGGCCAGATTTTGCAGAGACCTTGGCAGGTTGGTTTGAAGGTTGGTTAGGCTGATGATTGGAGCAGAAGGCCGGAGAATAACCGGCAGAAGGTTGACAATGCTCAAAATTCAATATAACATTTAAAATTGTTTAAGGTTTGCAAAAATCAATCCTCAATTTTGCGGAAAACATAGCGCCGGGAGGACCGGCTGACCAATAAATAGCAAACATTCGAAACAAAATTTGTGAAGGGGGATATGCTGCCCATTTGGAAACAAGGACAAGCATGCGATGAAATGGCCATTAATTTAGTTATAGTTGAATCACCCGCCAAGGCAAAAACAATCAGTAAATATCTCGGGAAGAATTATGTCGTTGAAGCTTCCATGGGACATATCCGGGATCTGCCCAAAAGCCAGCTCGGCGTTGATGTGGAGAATAATTTTGAACCCAAATATATTTCCATCCGCGGTAAGGGGGACCTTATCAACAAGCTGAGGAAAGAAGCCAAAAAAGCCGATAAGGTATATCTGGCAACTGACCCTGACCGGGAAGGGGAGGCCATTTCCTGGCATTTGGCGAATATCCTGAAACTGGATGGGAAAGACAACATCCGGATCGAGTTCAATGAAATCACCAAGGATGCCGTCAAGGGATCCATAAAAAAGGCCCGCCCGATCAACATCAATCTGGTGGATGCCCAGCAGGCCAGACGGGTGCTGGACCGGCTGGTGGGTTATGAGATCAGTCCCATCTTATGGAAAAATGTTAAATGGGGGTTATCGGCCGGACGTGTTCAATCCGCCGCTTTGAAACTGATTTGCGACCGGGAAACCGAAATCGTGAATTTTAAACCGGAAGAGTACTGGACCATCGATGCCGACCTTTTGAAGAACAAGGACAAGGTCACCGCCCGACTGGTCCTGATCAGCGGCAAGAAAGCCAAAGTGGCCAACCGGGAAGAAGCGGAGGCCATCAAGGGGGAGCTGGAACAGGGCAGCTTTACCGTCAATAAAGTGGTCCGGGCAGAAAAACGGCGAAACCCGCTGCCGCCCTTTACCACCTCCACCCTGCAGCAGGATGCCTCAAAAAAATTGAATTATCAGACCAGGCGGACCATGAGCATTGCTCAGCAGCTGTATGAGGGCGTGGATATCAAAAAGCTGGGCACCCTGGGGTTGATCACCTACATGCGAACGGACTCTGTCCGGGTTTCCCAGGATGCTCAAAACGCCGCGCTGGCTTACATCAAGGATCGCTACGGCGAGGGTTATGCCCCCGCCACACCAAGGGTCTATAAAGGGAAAAAGAATATCCAGGATGCCCATGAGGCCATCCGGCCCACGGATGTGGCCCTGGATCCGGAAATGCTCAAGGACTCCTTAAAACCTGAGCAATACAAGCTCTACAAGCTTATTTGGCAAAGGTTCACCGCCAGCCAGATGGCTTCGGCAGTCCTGGATACAGTAACGGCTGTATTTGAAAATGGGAAATATACGTTCCGGGCAACGGGCTCCAAAGTCAAATTCGACGGCTTCATGAAGCTCTACGAATATAAGGACGAAGGCGAAGAGAACACCTCCATTCCGGATTTGGTGCAAGGTGAGACCATGACCAACGGCGGCATCCATCATGAGCAGCATTTTACCCAGCCACCGGCCCGATTCACCGAAGCCTCCTTTGTAAAAATTTTGGAAGAGCTGGGGATCGGCCGACCCTCTACCTATGCGCCGACGATTTCCACCTTATTGACCAGGGATTATATCGAACGGGACAAAAAAGCCCTCCTGCCCACGGATCTTGGGAAAATCGTGAACAACATCATGAACGATTATTTTAAAAGTATCGTTAATGTGGAATTTACGGCGGATATGGAGGAGCGCCTGGACCAGATCGAAACCGGTTCGGAAGAATGGCGCAAAGTGGTTGGGGATTACTACGGCCCTTTAAAAAAGGATATCGACAATGCGGAACGGGAAGTATCCAAGGTGACCATCGAGGACGAAGTCTCTGAAGAAACCTGCGATGTCTGCGGCAAAAACATGATCGTTAAAAAAGGCCGCTTCGGGAAATTTTTAGCCTGCCCCGATTACCCGGAGTGCAAGTTTACCAAGCCCATCGTGGAGAAACTGGATGTGAAATGCCCCCTCTGCCAGACTGGGGATGTGGTGGTGAAAAAGAGTAAAAAAGGCAATAAGTTCTTTGGCTGCTCGACTTTCCCGGACTGTAAATTTGTTTCCTGGTATGAACCGACGGAGACGAAATGCAAAAAATGCGGTAGCATGATGTATAAGCGATATTCCAAAGCCAAGGGGACCTACCTGCAGTGTTCCAATGAGGAATGCAAAGCGGTGGAAAACCTGAGTGAAGAACCCTCTGCCAGGGAAGGCATTGAGTGATCCCATCGGGGTCGTAATTTAATAATCGAGGCAGTTGAATTTTTAAAATTCAGATTTTGGTGAATTATTCCATTAATATCACAAATTTATGAATTTACTGACAATTCAATTGCTTCGACTTTTTTGATGTGGTAAATTGGAAGCAGGAAGCTGATGCTGTCGGGGGATCCCATCAGATGGTCAATAATTTGGCCGGGAGGGTCGAATCCGGACGGATCACACATATTGCCGGATTTTTCCGGGCGGGGGTTAGTGCCATGACATTGCTGAAGAAAATGAGGAAGTTTAATCGGATGATGCAGCGGACGGTGCGGGAGGATGTCACCTTTGAAGAAGTCGAGACCCTCCTGAGTGAGGAAATCGATGCCAACGTCTATCTATTGTCCAAGACCGGGAAAATACTGAACTATGCCCATGTGGTGGCTTTTTCTCCCCTGGATGCCTATAAGGATATTTACACCACGGGTACTTTTCCGGAGGATTATACAGGCAGACTGTTGGAGATCAAGGACACCCTGATCAATTTGAATTCCTCCGACGACCGGGTCCTGAATATGGAAAAGGGCCAGGATATCCGGAAAAAATTCACCACCATCATTCCCCTCATCGCCAACCGGGACCGCCTGGGAACGCTCCTCATCTTCGCCTATGAAGGCGAACTGGGGGAGGAGGCGCTGATATTGGCCGAGTACACGGCCACGATCAATTCCATCCAGATTTTAAAGGGGCTTCAGGCGGAACTGGAAGATGATGTCCGGAAGAAGCAGGTTGTGGAGCAGGCCATCAATACCCTGTCCTATTCAGAGCTTGAAGCCGTGGAGCATATCTTTAAGGAGCTGGATGGAGAGGATGGCCTGTTGGTTGCTTCACGGATCGCCGATAAGGTGGGGATCACCCGATCAGTCATTGTTAATGCCCTCCGCAAGTTTGAGTCGGCTGGAGTCATTAAATCAAGATCCCTGGGCATGAAGGGCACCCACATCCAGGTTCTCAATGACAAGCTGCTGGATGGACTCAAACGGCGCTATTAAAGCCAGGGATACTTCAGCCATTCGTCCCTGGAAACAGGACAGGAGAAAACCCCATGGACCATAGCAATCTGCAAGCCAGCCCAGCCTTTCCGGATTATGACAACTCGATTTTGGGGATCCCCAATTCGATTTTGAAACACTTCAACCTCCCCGCGTATCATCCCGGACTGCCCATCCTGGATGGATACCTGGCAAAAGGCTTTCACCAGATCGTTCTCCTGGTTTTAGACGGCATGGGGATCGAAAATATGAATCAGCTGCTCCCGAGGGATTCCCGGTTTTTGACAAACCGGGTCGGGGATATCTCCTCGGTATTTCCCCCCACCACCACGGCGGCAACCACCACCCTAAAGACCGGCCGTTTGCCAATGGAGCATGGTTGGCTGGGCTGGAGCCTGTATTTTCCGGAACTGTCCGACAACATCGACCTTTATCCCAATACCCGCCTCGATGGATCCCGGTTTTTACCATATCATGCAGCGTCCCGGTATCTGCCCTTTTTGGATATCATCGCCAGCCTCAATGAAGCTGCCCGAGTATCCCAAGAGCCTTTCCGGGCACTGGAGATTTCCCCGTTTTCAAGTCCCAGGGCGCTGGGAATGGAGAATCTGGGGCGGAATTTGGAAACAGCCCTCCGTCGGGGGGAGCGCAGTTTCATATATGCCTACAGTCCGGACATTGACAGTGCCATGCACAAATTCGGGGCAGCCTCATTGGAAGCTTATGGGGAAATGGTCAAAGCGGAAAAACACTTAATGAACGTCATCGGGAAAGCCAAAGATACCCTCTTCATCATCACAGCTGACCATGGGTTGATCGATTCTGACAACCGCTGGCTCGGGAATTATGGAAATATTACCGAGCAGCTGACGATCCTCCCGGCCATTGAACCCAGGGCCTTATCCTTCCGGGTAAAAGCGGCCAATTTGGAAGGGTTTAAGGACACCATGGCTGACGCCTTTGGGGAGGCGTTCATTACCATGAGCCGGCGGGAGGTTTTGGACTCCGGCTTATTCGGCTGCGGGATGGAGCATCCCCGGTTTCGGGAAAGCCTGGGGGATTATTTGGCCATCGCTGCCCAAGATATCGCTTTGTTCAATTCCCAAGGGGCAGCCAGGACGATCAAAGGCACCCATGGCGGCTTTACCGAGGCTGAAATGCGAGTCCCGCTGATCATATTTGAAACCTAAGTGATTCCCGGGAAGTTCATTGATCCGATCAAATTATCCAGAAGACGAAATCCAAAAGACAAAATTCAGAAGGCGAAATCCAGAAGGCGAAATCCAGAAGGCAAAATTCAAGTAATGAAAACCATCCAGCCGATCTACGCAAAAAATCCAGCAACAAAGATTGATCCGTCCCGTCGGTGAAGATGGGGTCCAGGAGAAGGAGACCAAGCTTGCAAGCATACAAAGCAAATTACAGACGATTAAATTTGGAAGTAAAGACCATCGACGGCCGGCGCTTCATCGAATACCGGGAAATGAAGGCCATGGGGATCCCGCACTTGATGTCCACCCGGGATATGGACTTGGGCTTCACCACCTGCGGCAATGAAGGGGCGATTACAGAGCAATACGCCAGGATGGCTAAAGCCATGGGCAGGCCGTCCATGGCTCTCTATGTGATGCGCCAGGTTCATTCCGGCAAGGTAGTGGATACATCTGACTATGGAAAAACCGAAGACACCTATGAACTGGGGGATATCCGGGTGGTCCGGGGCATTGACGGCATGATCACCCGGGAGGCAAATACCGGGATCTCAGTGACGGTGGCAGACTGCGTTCCCCTGGTCATTTACGATCCGGTGAAAAAATGCTTGGCCAACCTTCACTCCGGCTGGAAAGGCACGTTGCAGAAAATCGGCCAAACCGGACTGGAACTGATGATGGCCAAGTATGGCACCAAGGCAGCCGACTGCCGGGTCTTTTTGGGACCCCACATCGGACTGGCGGATTTTGAGGTGACAGAGGAAGTAGCCTCGGCCTTCCGCACCGCCTTTGGAGAAAAATATGTCCATCCCAAGGATGAAACCCACTCCAGAATTGATTTGAACAGTGTCATTACCGATATGTTCATTGCCCTGGGCGTAGGAGCAGAAAACATTTATGCCGTCGAGGAATCCACTGTGGCCGATCCTGGGTTGTTCCATTCCTTCCGCCGGGACGGCCGGGAGTTTGGCATCATGAGTCTCCTTGCCATGGTGGAGTGATCCCTGCAGGGAAATCATCTGGGAAAGCCCCTGACTATAACTCAGAGCTGGCTTAAATACCGGATCCGGAGCAGGATCGTTAATTTGAAAGATAAATTGAAAGTTGAAAAAAGCTAAATCTGAAAATTGAGTTATAAAAAGTCACAAAAAGGTCATAAAAAAGTTGAATCTGAATGTTGAATCTGAAAGTTGAGGCTTGAATAAGCAGTCCGGATATGGTAAGATTCTATGGTATAAAATACACACATCTGTGATTTGAAACCCTGGTGCATTAATTTGTAAGGTTTTAAGCAGGTGGAGGCAAAACCAGGAGGAAAAATATGTCAGTAATATCAATGAAACAGCTGCTTGAAGCCGGTGTCCACTTTGGACATCAGACCAGACGTTGGAACCCTAAGATGGCTCCTTATATTTTCACGGAAAGAAACGGGATCTATATCATAGACCTGCAGAAGACTGTGAAAAAAGTAGATGAGGCCTACAATTTTATCAGATCCGTATCTGAAGAAGGCAAGGATGTATTGTTCGTAGGAACAAAAAAGCAGGCTCAGGAAGCCATTCAGGAAGAAGCCGAACGCGTTGGCATGCATTTTGTCAACAACAGATGGCTGGGCGGAATGCTTACCAACTTCAAGACGATCAAGTCAAGAATCGCCAGACTGGAAGAGCTTAAGAAAATGGAAGAAGATGGAACCATGGATGTTCTTCCCAAGAAAGAAGTAGCCCAGCTGTTAGGCGAAATGGACAAGCTGGAAAAGAATCTCGGCGGCATCAGAAACATGGACAATGAAAACATCGGCGCCATGTTCGTGGTGGATCCCAGAAAAGAAAGAATTGCGATTTCTGAAGCTCATACCCTGGGTATTCCCATTGTAGCCATTGTTGACACGAACTGTGATCCGGATGAGATCGACTATGTCATCCCGGGCAATGACGATGCAATCAGAGCTGTTAAGCTGATTGCTGCCAGACTTGCCGATGCGATCATCGAAGGCCGACAGGGTGAACAAATGGAAGCCGCTGCCAAAACTGAAGCAGCCGCCGTGGAAGCAGCCAGCCAGGAAGACAGTAACGAAGAAGCATAGACGATAGATCATAGAGGGTAGATGGGCTTCCATTTACCTTTTATTTAAGATTACATATAGAAATATCCCAAAATGATAGAAAACAATCGGAGGAAGAAAAATGATAACTGCCCAAATGGTAAAAGAATTAAGAGACAGAACCGGTGCCGGCATGATGGATTCCAAGAAAGCACTGGTTGCTTCGGAAGGCGACATGGATAAGGCAATTGAGATATTAAGAGAAAAAGGCCTAGCCTCCATGGCTAAGAAAGCCGGCCGGATCGCATCGGAAGGCGTCATCGCCGCCTATGTTTCCGACGACATGAAGCAGGCTGGAATGGTTGAATTCAACTGCGAAACAGACTTTGTTTCCGCCAATGAAGAATTCGTCAAGACGGCTGCCAGCTTTGCCCAAGTGGCGGCTGTGACCAAGGCTTCCACCATCGAAGAATTCCGGGCGGAAAAAGTTGCGGACCAGACCATCGACGAAACGGTGGGCGCAATGATTGCCAAAATCGGCGAAAACATGACTGTCCGGAGATTCGTTCAGTTTCATGCAGAGGATGGCCTGGCCGCCAGCTATATCCATATGAACGGCAAGATCGGTGTCCTGGTCCAGCTCAAGTCCGCCGCAGTCAACGAAGATGTCAAAAGGGTAGCCCGGGATATCGCCATGCATGTGGCGGCAACCAACCCCCTGTTCCTGAAGAAGGATGAAGTTGATGCAGTGACTTTGGAAAAAGAAAAGGAAATTTACCGGGTCCAGGCCCTGAATGAAGGCAAACCAGCCCAGATCATTGAAAAGATGGTAATGGGAAGGGTTTCCAAGTACTACAAGGAAGTCTGCCTGTTGGAGCAGCCCTTCGTCAAGGATCCTGATATGACCGTCGCCAAGTACGTGGAGGAATCCGCCAAGCAACTGGGGGCCATGGAAGTGGTGAAATTCGTCCGGTTTGAAAAAGGCGAAGGCATTGAGAAAAAGCAGGAAGACTTTGCCGCCGAAGTGGCAGCCCAGATGAACCAGGGCAACTGATGGCTTGATCCCAAAGCGTGGCTTTTGGGCGGCAGATCATGTTAAAATTTTATGGGCCGGATATTTTTCCGGTCCTTTTTTCAAGCATTAAATCAATCCAATGGGTTCCCTGCAAAAAAGATCCGCATTCACAAGGTTCAATATCAATCCACAGCAATCCAAGGGAACCGGGCAGCGGAAATTTCAGAAAATGGCAGGGGAATCATCCGGGAGCTTCAAAATTGGCGGACCGGGTTGAATTGGCGGGGCAAGATCGGATGAATTGTAAGTCGGCAGGACTACTTTATGATAGAATATGAATAGCAAATTATAATAACCGGGGGATCATCAATGGAAAGCAAATACAAACGGGTCATGCTTAAATTATCTGGGGAAGCCATGGCCGGAGAGAACGGCTATGGCATAGATTTTGGGGTCGCCTTGAGAATCGCCAGAGAGATCAAGGAACTGGTGGATATGGGTGTGCAGGTGGGAGCGGTGATCGGTGCCGGGAACATTTGGAGAGGCCGCCAGGGCGGCGGCATGGACCGGGCGACGGCCGATTATATGGGAATGCTGGCCACCTGCATCAATGCCCTGGCTCTGCAAAACTCCCTGGAGGACATCGGCGTGGAGACCAGAGTCCAGTCGGCCATTGAAATGCGTGAGATCGCAGAACCCTATATCCGGCGGCGGGCAATGCGGCACCTGGAAAAGGGAAGAGTCGTCATTTTTGCGGCCGGTTCCGGCAATCCTTATTTTTCAACGGATACCGCGGCTGCCTTGCGGGCTGCGGAGATTGAGGCAGAGTGCATCCTTCTGGCAAAAAAAGTTGATGGTGTTTATGATAAGGATCCCCATATCCACAGCGACGCTGTAAAGTATGAGTCCCTGACCTTCCAGGAGGTTCTGGAAATGGGGCTCAAGGTTATGGATTCGCCGGCTACGGCCCTGTGCAAGGACAACAACATTCCCATCATTGTGTTTTCACTGGATCAGCCGGGCAACATTAAACGCGCCATCACCGGCGAGAATATCGGAACATTCGTTTCCAATTAGGAGGAGAAAAATGACGATCAAAGAAATCTACAACAATCATGAAGACAAGATGAAAAAGACCATGGCGGTTTTGGAATCCGAGCTGGGAACTTTAAAGGCTGGTCGGGCCAATCCTCAGATGCTGGAGCGGATCCTGGTGGATTACTATGGAGCGATGGTTCCCATCTCTCAGGTTGGCAATATCAGCGTGCCGGAACCCAGGATGCTGGTCATCACACCCTGGGAAAAGTCCATGCTCAAAGCCATCGAGAAAGCCATTCAGAAATCAGATCTGGGCATCAACCCCTCCAATGACGGGATCATTATCCGTCTGGTCATTCCGGAGTTGACCACGGAAACCAGAAAGAATCTGGTCAAGACCGTCAAAAAAAATGGTGAAGCCGCCAAGGTGGCAATCAGAGCCATTCGCCGTGACGCCAATGAAAAAATCAAAGATCTGAAAAAAGACGATGTTGCCGAAGACCAAATCAAAAAAGGTGAGGAAGACGTTCAAAAGCTCACCGATCATTACATTAAGCTCATTGATAAAACCGTGGAAGACAAAGAAAAGGAAATCATGAAGGTCTAAGGAGGCAATGCCGGTGTCGAAACCAATTGTTCAAAATGAGGATAATCAAGGACTGATGCCGGATATGGACCGGATCCCGGAGCACATCGGGATCATCATGGATGGAAACGGCCGGTGGGCCGCATCGAGAAATCTGCCCCGTTCCATGGGGCATAAAGCCGGCGTGGAGTCCATCCGGGGTATCATCCGGGAATGCAATGCGCTGGGGGTCAAATACCTGACTTTGTATGCTTTTTCCACGGAGAATTGGAAACGATCGGAAACCGAGGTGGGGTTCTTAATGGATCTATTAGTCCTCTACCTCCGGAAGGAATTCAAGGAACTGGATCAAAACAATGTGGTCATCGACTCCATCGGCGACATCGAAGAACTGCCGGAAGTCTGCCGGGAGGAACTTGCCTCCGCCTACGAGCGGACCAAGGCCAATACCGGAGTCCACCTCTATCTGGCCTTGAATTACGGCGGGCAGCGGGAAATCGTCCGGGCGGCCAAACGCATCGCCCAGGGAGTAACTGACGGCACACTTGAGCTGGAGTCCCTGGATGAAACAACGTTCCGCCAGTTTCTTTACGCCGGGGCGATCCCGGAGCCGGAACTCATCATCCGGCCGTCGGGGGAGCAAAGACTCAGTAATTTTTTGATCTACCAGGCTGCCTACAGTGAATTCTGGTTTTCAGAAATCAACTGGCCGGATTTCAAACCGGCGGATCTAAGGCAGGCGATCATGGATTACCAAGCCAGGGATCGACGCTTCGGAGGTGTGAAACCATGATCATGCAGCTGTCCGACAACCGCTACTTTGGGGTCTTGTTCCTGATTCCCATCCTCCTGGCGTTTTTCCTGGGTGGGGTTTATCTACATATCGTGGTTTCCATCATGGGACTAAGAGCCCTCTACGAGTTTTATACGGTGGTGGCCAAGAAGTCCACCAAACCCTTGGATATGGTAGGTTACGCCTTTGGGATCCTCTTGTTTTCCCTGCTGTATACAGCTCCCTCCGACCTGAAAACCATGGCCATCCTGACGATTTTGATCACCGTCACTGCCCTGGCGATCTCGGTGTTTCACCGGGAATACAATTTTATCGATGCCTCCATCACAGTGGCCGGGTTTATTTACACCTGTGTGTTTTTCGCCCTGATCCTGCTGATTTATGCAATGCCCAACGGGAACTGGTATATTTTTGCCATCTTTACCACATCCTGGATCAGTGACACCTGCGCCTACTACACCGGCCGAAAGCTGGGCAAGCACAAGCTCATCCCGGAAGTTTCCCCCAAAAAAACCGTGGAGGGGGCCATCGGCGGTTTGATCGGCGGGGCTGTCTTTACCCTGATCCTGGGACTCAGCCTATACAATACCATCCCCGGGATCATGCATCCCATCCACTTTCTCATCATGGGGCTCATCGGTTCAGTCCTGTCACAGGTGGGGGATCTCATAGCCTCCGCCATCAAACGGGACTGCGGGGTCAAGGATTATCCGAAGCTGATCCCCGGCCATGGGGGGATCCTGGACCGGTTTGATTCGGTCCTGTTATCCGCCGTATCCATCTTTATCTATTTGACTGTCTTTCTCGGATATTAAAAGTAGTCCATTCTGCCAAAACCGTCACCGATTCTTCAGCGGCGGTTTTGTTTTTTTCGGACTTTTTCAAAATTAGGCCGGTCCGCCGTTTGTTTTCATGGGATGATGGCAATCTGTTATAATGAGTACATTGAAGGAATGGGGGATTTTTATGAAAAACTTGATCATACTGGGTGTGTCCGGATCCATCGGTACCCAGGCCCTGGAGGTTGTCCGGCGCTCTGACGACATCAATCTCATGGGCTTTTCAGTCAATAAAAATACGGGGAATCTGAAGGCTTGGCTGGATGAATTCCAGCCGGACTACGTGGCCATCACAGATGAAGCGGCAGCGGAAAAATGCGCCCTGTTGATCCAGGACCACCCGAAAACCCGCTTCTTTTCCGGACGGGATGGGTTAAAGGCTTTGGCTGCCGTGGAAGGCGCCGATATGGTATTGACCTCGGTCATGGGCTTATCCGGTCTGGAAGCCACCTTAGCCGCCATTGACAAGGGCAGGGACATCGCCCTGGCCAACAAGGAGACCTTGGTGGGAGCCGGTTCCCTGGTCATGAAGCTGGCCAGGGAAAAAGGCGTCCGGATCCTCCCCGTTGACTCCGAGCATTCGGCGATTTTCCAGTGCCTGTCAGGGTACGGGAACTCGGACATCAAACGGCTGATCCTGACGGCTTCCGGGGGGCCCTTCCGAGGCAAAACCAGGGAGGAATTACAGGATGTGACCGTGGCGGAGGCTTTAAACCACCCCAACTGGACCATGGGCCGAAAGATCACCATCGATTCAGCCACCCTGATGAACAAAGGCCTGGAAGTCATCGAAGCCAAATGGCTGTTTGACGTCTCGCCGAAGGCAATCGAGGTCCATGTCCATCCCGAAAGCATCATCCACTCGGCAGTGGAATTCAAAGACAATTCGGTGATCGCTCAATTGGGCAATGCGGACATGAAACTGCCCATCCAGTATGCCTTGAATTACCCCCAGCGCAAAACAGCTGTGACAGAGCCCCTGGATCTATTTAAAATCGGCCGTTTAACCTTTGAAAAACCCGATACGGCGACGTTTCCCTGTCTGTCCCTGGCCTACCGCTCCCTGGAGGAAGGCGGCTTGAGTTCCCTGATTTTAAATGCCGCTGACGAAATTGCCGTGGAACTGTTTTTGGCGGGAAAGATCCCTTTCCTCCACATCCCCCAAATCATTGAAGATTCCATGGAGCGGTTTAAAAGCAGCCTCCAAGCCCCGGAATTGTCGGACATCCTCCGAAAAGATGGAGAAGTTCGCCAGGGCTTAAGATTAAAATATGCTTAAATCCCGGATTTTCGGGGAGCAAAGGGGCATATTGAAGGGACTACAAACACACCGCCAGACAATCCCCGCGCCGTGTTTTTAAGAAACCTGCCGGGAACGTTGTGGCTTGAACGGGAGAAAAATATCATGTACATTGTAATTGCAATTTTTGGATTCGGGCTGTTGGTACTGGTCCACGAATTCGGACACTTTATCGTAGCCAGACTCAACGGCGTAAAAGTCGAGGAGTTTGCCATTGGAATGGGACCATCCCTGTTTTCCCATAAAGGCAAAGCGACCACCTATTCCATCAAAGCCCTGCCCATCGGCGGCATGTGCCAGATGAAGGGCGAGTCCACCGGGGAAGTCGACCGATCGGATGATTCCTTTCAGAGTAAAAAGCCCCTGCAGCGGATGAGCATCATTTTTGCCGGTCCCTTAATGAATATCATTACCGGATTCCTGTTTTTTACCATCCTGGGCTTTATCCAGGGCTATGCCACCAATGTGGTTCGAGAGGTCTCCCCGGATTCCCCGGCGGTGACCATCGGTTTGATGCCGGGGGACAGTATATTATCCGTCAACAGGAAAAATACCCCCACCTTCAACGATATCGTTTTTGGCATGAGCCAGTCAGAGGGCAAGCCCCTTCTCCTGGGGGTTAAGCGGGGCGAAACCGTCACCGAGTATACGGTGACCCCCAAGGCAGCGGAGGGAGGGGGCTATATCATCGGTTTCTATCCGGTGATCGAAGAGCAGCCAAGCCTGCCCCAGGCCTTTACCCAGGGTCTGAAGGAAGCCCGGTCGATGATCCAGATGACCATCGCCTCCCTGTCCATGCTGTTTACCGGCAAGGTGGGCCTAAACCAAATGAGCGGACCGGTGGCGATCATCGGCATTGCTTCGGAAGCGGCGCGCCTCAATTTACCCGGATTTTTCAATTTCCTGGGCTTTTTAAGCATCAATCTGGCAGTTTTCAATCTCCTGCCGTTTCCGGCCCTGGACGGCGGGTGGCTGATCGTGCTGGTCTTTGAGCTGCTGACCAGGAAAAAACCATCTGAGAAATTCATGGCAGCCTGGAACGGAGCAGGGTTTGTCCTATTGATGACACTGATGCTGCTCATCACCTTCAAGGATATTTTCTTCCCGCTCCAGTACTGATCGAAAACCACTTAGGAAATCAAGCAAATGAGGGAATGAACCATGGATCGAAAACCAACCAGACAAGTCAAAGTGAAGGATATTTATATAGGCGGTGATTCCCGGATCACCGTCCAGTCAATGACCAATACGGATACCCGGGATGGGGAAGCTACCCTGGCACAGATCCGGCAGCTGTATTCCACCGGCTGCGACATCGTCAGGCTGGCGGTGCCGGATATGGAAGCCGCCGAGGCTTTGCCGGGGATTATCCGGGGGACTGGTGTGCCCCTGGTGGCCGACATCCATTTCGACCACCGGCTGGCCTTGAAGGCCATTGCTGCCGGGATCGCCAAACTGCGGATCAATCCCGGCAACATCGGATCCCAAGATAAGATCGAAGCGGTGGCCAAAGCCGCCGCCGAGCGGGGGATCCCCATCCGGATCGGCGTGAATTCAGGCTCATTGGAGAAGGACATCTACGAGAAATACGGTGGCGTCACCCCGGCGGGGTTAGTGGAATCGGCCCTCCGCCATGTGGAACTATTGGATGGAGTGAATTTCCACGACGTTGTCATTTCCATCAAGTCCTCCGATGTCCAGACCACCATTGCCAGTTATCGCCTCCTGTCACAGGCGACGGACCATCCCCTCCACATCGGCGTTACCGAGGCCGGGACGCCCTGGCGGGGCACGATCAAGAGTGCCATCGGCATCGGCACCCTGTTGAGCGAAGGGATCGGCGATACGCTGCGGGTGTCCTTAACCTCGGATCCGGTGGAGGAAGTCAAGGTCGGCCGGGAGATCCTTAAGAACACCGGTCATTTGAAGGAAGGCATTGAATTCGTCTCCTGTCCCACCTGCGGCCGGACGGAGATCGACTTGATCGGGATCGCCAATCTGGTGGAGGAGCATCTGAAGGATTCAAAAAAGCAGCTGAAAGTGGCCATCATGGGCTGCATCGTCAACGGACCCGGCGAAGCCAGGGATGCGGATATCGGCATTGCCGGCGGAAAGGGCGTTGGATTGATTTTTAAAAAAGGCATCATCATCCGACGGTGTCAGGAGCATGAGTTGGTGGAAGCGCTGCTGGATGAGATTGAAGCCATGTAACAGATAGTAGGTGGACTTATGGAATTTAAGAAGATCCTTGAAGAAAAAGTCAGGGGGAATTTAGGGAAAGCGGCTTTCCGGGTGCTTAAGGTCGAATATTTTAAAAAACAGGAAAAATTGAGGATCTTCTGCATCACGGACCAGCCCATGTCCCCGGCGGATGAAACCATGGTGGCTGATACCATCGATGACATCTTCGGTTCCGCCATTGCCAGTGAAATTTCAGTCCTCCGCAGGAACCAGGACATGGATATCCATAGCCCGGGGACTGTGGCAAGCCTGATTTTGGAATTGTTTGCCAAGGACCCCCTGGCCCGGAGTTTTTTTAAAGAAGCGGAGGTCAAGGTCACCGCTGACCGGATCACCGTTTCCCATTTTAACAGTCTCCTGGTCCAGCATTTAAAGCGCAAGCACACGGAAGAACTGATCCGTGACTGCATTGCAGAATTGACCGGTGAAGATCTTCCCGTGGTGCTGGATCACCAGATGACAATGGTCCAGCCAACGGGCTGTGTGGAACCATTTCTCACGGATACCCGGGCTGGAGGGCCGATCAGTCTGCCCCTCCCAAGTCATACGGTATCGCCGGCAAGACCTCTGAAGCCAGCCCCCCGGGAAGCGGTCAAGCCCCAGGCAATGAAGCTGGCGGAAGGCAGCGGCGGAAATGAGGATCAGCTCCTGGGCAAACCCATCCGGGAAAAGCCCCTCCCCATCGATGAACTCACAGAAGGCTTAAGAAACGTTGCCATTGCCGGGGAAATTTTCAAGATCGACGAAAAGGAACTGAAAAACGGCAACATTTTGAAAACCCTGTTTGTCACTGACAATACGGGTTCCATCATTTGCAAATGCTTCCTTAAAAAGGGAGAAGCCCTGGGTTTGAAAGCCGGGATCTTCGCTAAGCTGAAAGGGTCCACGGACATTGATGCCTTTACCAAGGAGTTCTGCCTAAAAATCAATCATATTGAAAAGCTGGAAAAACAGGAAAGGCTGGATCGGGCCGTGGAAAAACGGGTGGAGCTCCATGCCCACACCTTCATGAGTGCCATGGATTCCGTCGTCAGTGCCAATGATCTGGTCCAGACCGCCATCAAATGGGGCCACACAGCCATCGGCATCACCGATCACGGTGTGGTCCAGGCCTTCCCCGATGCCATGCTGGCAGCCGGGGACAAGATCAAGGTTCTCTATGGGGTGGAAGGCTATGTGGTGGATGATTTGACCCCCCTGTGCAATGGGGCAGACAACCTCTCGTTTACGGATGAATTTGTCGTCTTCGACCTGGAGACCACCGGGCTGTCCCACATCAACGACCGGATCATCGAAATCGGCGCAGTCAAAATTAAAGGCGGGGTCGTCATCAGCCGGTATTCAGCCTTGGTTGACCCCAAGATGCCGCTGCCGGCAAAAATCATCGAACTGACCAATATCAAGGATGCCATGCTATCCGGTGAACGGGAAATCGGGCAGGTCCTGCCGGAATTCCTCGAATTTGCCGGGGATGCAGTCCTGGTGGCGCACAATGCCAACTTCGACATGGGCTTTGTCCGAACCAAGGCCCGGGAATTGAACTTAAAGTTCAACAATCCCCAGCTGGATACGGTAAGTCTGGCCAGGCACCTGTATCCCGCTCTGAAACGGCATCGCCTGGATTCCATCGCCAAGCACCTGGGAATCTTCATGGGCAGCCACCATCGAGCCGTGGATGATGCGGAGACCACCGCCCAGATCCTCTTAAGGTCCTTTGAACTGTTGAAGAAGCAGGGGATCGAGGATATGGAGTCATTGAACCGGGACTATCTGGCCAAGTTCGATCCGGGCCGGCACATGCCCTTTCATGCCACGATCTACGCAAAAAACCAGGCGGGGCTGCGGACCCTTTACGAACTCATCTCAGAATCACATTTGAAATATTTCACCAAGAACCCCAGGATCCCCAAGAGCCTTCTGCAAAGCTCCCGGGAAAATCTCCTGATCGGCTCGGCCTGTTCATCCGGAGAGCTGTTCAAAGGGATATTGGACGGGCGGAGCGGAGAGGCGATTGAATCCATCGCCGCCTTCTACGATTTTTTGGAGATCATGCCCATTTCCAACAATGCCTACCTCCTGGAGGAAGGCAGGTGCTTTCCCGAGGAATTGAAAAACTACAACCGGTTCATCATCAATCTTGGCAATAAACTCGGCAAGATTGTGGCTGCCACGGGGGATGTCCACATGCTGAATCCTGAGGATGAGCCATACCGGAGGATCATCAAGTACAGCCAGGGTTATGGCGGCGACGACTCCATGACGCCCCTGCCGTTTTTGACCACGGGGGAGATGCTCAAAGAATTTGCCTATCTGGGTGAAACCACTGCCAAAGCCGTGGTCATTGACAATCCCAATCGGATTGCGGAAATGATGGATACCTTGCTGCCCATCCCCAAGGAGACCTTCCCGCCCAAAATGGAAGGGGCGGAGGAAGCCGTCCGGTCCATGACCATGGAAAATGCCCGGAAGAAATACGGGGATCCACTCCCCCCAATCGTCCAGGAGCGGGTGGACAAGGAATTGAACTCCATCATCGGCAATGGCTATGCCGTCCTCTATCTCGTCGCCCACAAACTGGTCAAAAAATCCCTGGATGATGGCTATC
>CAZOTM010000003.1:0-14759 GCA_964582675.1 uncultured Clostridiaceae bacterium | reverse complement strand
CCGGGGTTCCGTCGGCTCGTCCCTGGTGGCCACCTTTACCGGGATCACCGAGGTCAATGGTTTGACGGCCCACTACGTCTGCCCGGCGTGCCGCTATTCCGAGTTCGTGGAAAATGCCACCGGTTTTTCCGGAGTGGATCTGCCGGCCAAGGCCTGCCCAAACTGCGGCCATGAATTGGACCGGGAGGGCCACGACATCCCCTTTGAGACCTTCCTTGGGTTTGAGGGGGACAAGGAACCGGATATTGATTTGAATTTTTCCGGGGAATATCAGCCGGTTGCCCATAAATTCTGCGAGGAAATGTTTGGCAAAGGCTTTACCTTCCGGGCTGGGACCATCGGCACCATCGCCGACAAGACCGCCATGGGCTATGTCCGGAAATACCACGATGAAAAAAATCTCAGCCTCAACCGGGCCGAACTGGAAAGGCTGGCCAAGGGCTGCACCGGGATCAAACGGACCACCGGCCAGCATCCCGGCGGCATCATGGTCGTGCCCAGCGACAACGACATCCACAATTTTTCCCCCGTTCAGCATCCGGCGGATGACAATGCGACGGATATCATCACCACCCACTTCGATTATCATTCCATTTCCGGCCGGCTGTTAAAACTTGACATCCTGGGACACGATGACCCCACCATGCTCAGGATGCTCCATGACATCACCGGGGTGGATCCTTTGACCATCCCCCTCAATGATCCCAAGGTTATTTCCCTGTTCCGGTCCCCCGATGCCCTGGGCGTCACGGCCAAGGATCTGGACTGTCCGGTGGGGACCTATGGGATCCCGGAATTCGGCACCAAGTTCGTCCGCCAGATGCTCCTGGATACGAAACCAAAGAACTTTTCCGATCTGGTCCGGATCTCCGGTCTGTCCCACGGAACCAACGTCTGGCTGAACAATGCCCAGGAGTATATCAAAACCGGTCAGACGGATCTGGAAGGCTGTATCTCCCTCCGGGACAACATCATGCTCTATTTGATCCAATGCGGCCTGCCCAAGAAAGACGCTTTCTTCATCACGGAAAAGGTTCGGAAGGGCAAAGGTCTCAAACCCGAGGATGAGGAACTGATGCGCAGCTTTAAAGTCCCCGAATGGTACATCGAATCCTGTAAAAAAATCAAATATATGTTCCCCAAGGGCCATGCCGTGGCCTATGTGACCATGGCGGTACGGGTTGGCTGGTACAAAGTCTATTATCCCATGGAATACTACGCCACTTATTTTACCGTCAGGGCCAAGGATTTTGACCTTCAACTGGCATTGAAGGGGGCGGGGGCCGTAAAGGCCAGGCTGGATGAGATCATCGCCATGGGCAACGCCGCTTCTCCCAAGGAGCAGGTCATGGTCAGCGTATTGGAACTGATCTACGAAATGCTCAAGCGGGGATACTCCCTGCAGGCACTGGATCTAGCCCGCAGCCATGCGGTGAAGTTTATCGTCGACGGCAATCAGCTCATTCCTCCCTTTAACTCCGTGGCCGGGGTGGGGGACAATGCGGCAGCCGAAATCTATGAAGCTGCCCAACAGGGTGAGTTTTATTCCAAAGAGGATTTTAAAATTAAGACCAAAGCCAACCGGACGGTCATGGAAGCCCTGGACAATATCGGCTGCTTCAGCCATCTGGGAGACACCAATCAAATCTCTTTTTTTTAAGCGGTGATATCCGGCAATCCCCAGTTTCCGTGAGCAAATGAGGCGGCTGGAGCGACGGATGATAATGGACGCAAGGCCGGCTAAATTTGATTTCATCGGCCATTTATGATAAAATACTCTTACATCAAAAAGAGAGCTTAAGGAGTGGGTCAGGCAACCCGCTCCTTTTGATTGAAAAAGTAAATTCCAGAGACACCGGTTACCCAGCCATGGGGCGATCAGACAGACCAGGGACCCTCCGCGAGACTGCTTGACTTACTCTGGATTTGATCGGCAAACACCACGATAAACCATAGGATTTGCCAAAGGAGGTCTAAATGGAAAAGGAAAATCAACTGGAAGCCATCATTGCATTAACCCAACCGGCGATTACAGAACTCGGCTACTCAATTTATCATCTTGAATATGTAACGGAAGAGGGCGAACAGTATCTCAGATACTACATTGAACATCTCAATGGGGATGATATTACCCTGGAAGACTGTGAAAAAGTATCGCGGGGGGTGAGTGATATCCTGGACGGGGCGGATCCCATCCCTGAGGCATATTTTCTGGAAGTCTCCTCACCGGGGATCTTCCGGCCCCTGTTCACTCCCGGGCATATTCTCCGGGGCATCGGTGAGCGGGTGGAAGTTCATCTCAAATCCGAGGACAAGAGCCGGAATCAGGTGAAGGGTATTTTAAAAGCCTTCCAGGACGATGTTCTGACGATTGAAACCTACAAGGGCGTTAAAACTATAGATTATAAAAAGGTCAGGACCATCAATCTTGACCCGGAGGTATAAAAAAAACAGATGGCAAGGCTAAAGAAAGACGAGAAGAACCGAAGTGCGGAAATTATCAATGCATTGAAAGAAATTTCGCTGCTGAAGGGGATCGAAGAGGAGCTGTTGTTTACAACCCTTGAGGATGCACTGACAGCGGCTTACCGAAAAAACTATACGGACACGGCCACCCAGGATATCAAATCCACCGTCGACCGGCTGAAGGGGACGATCAAGATCGTCAACCGGAAAAAGGTTTGTGCCGAAGTTGAGGATGGGGCTTCTCAAATCAGCCTGGAAGAGGCTAAGGTGATCAACCCGAATTATTCGGAGGGTGACATCATCGAAATCGACGTAACACCGGACAACTTCATGCGGGTGGCCGCCCAGTCCGCCAAGCAGATTGTGACGCAGCGGATCAAGGAAGCGGAGCGCTCCATCATCTACAACGAGTTCTCTGAGAAAGAGTTTGATTTAATTTCCGGCATCGTTCAGCGGAAAGATAAGGGAAATGTCTATGTGGACCTGGGAAAAATCGAAGCCGTCATTGGACCTTCCGAGCAGATCCCCGGGGAAGACTATCAATTCAATGATCGGATCCAGCTGTATATCGTTGAAGTCAAGCAAAACACCAAGGGACCGTTGATTACCGTCTCGAGGACTCATCCTGGGCTTGTCAAACGGCTCTTTGAGCGGGAAGTGCCGGAGATCTACGACGGGACTGTGGAGATCAAAAGCATCTCCCGGGAACCGGGGTCTCGGACCAAGATCGCAGTCCACTCCAATGATGAAAATGTGGATGCCACCGGTGCCTGCGTCGGAAACCGGGGTGCCCGGGTCCAGAACGTGGTCAGCGAACTGAAGAATGAGAAGATCGACATCGTGGAATGGAACAAGGAGATCGATAAGTTCATCGCCAATGCCCTGTCCCCGGCCAAGGTCAAGGCAGTCTTCATCAACGAGACTGAAAAGTCGGCCCGGGTCATCGTGGATGATTCCCAGCTGTCTTTAGCCATCGGCAAGGAAGGTCAGAATGTCAGGCTGGCTGCCAAACTGACCAATTGGAAGATCGATATCAAAAGCGACAAGGACCAGGATGCTTACAATATGGATCATTTGACCCTGATCCCGGACAAGTCGGTTTTAAAAGCAGCCAAAGCGGGGCTGGACGAGGCAACTGAGGCGGCTGCACCAATCCGGACGGATGAAGCAGTCACAGCGGATGAAGCAGTCCAGGTGGATGAATCCGTCGCAGGGGATCAGTCAGTTGCATCTGACAAGCCAGTCGAATCTGACGAACCAGTTGAATCTGACGAACCAGTTGAATCTGACGAACCAGTTGAATCTGACGAACCAGTTGAATCTGATGAACCAGTTGAATCTGACGAACAAGCCTAAAGATCAATAACGGGCAAAAGCATCCGATAGAATTTAGGCTGGATAACAGTGAAAGAGAGGTATTTTGATGAAGGTGAAAAAAATACCCATGAGAATGTGTACTGGGTGCATGGAAATGAAACCCAAGAAAGAGCTCATCAGGGTGGTAAAGAACAATGAAGGCGAGGTAACCCTGGATCCCACAGGGAAAAAACCGGGCAGAGGCGCCTATGTCTGCAGAAATTTGGGATGCCTGGAGAAGGCGGTCAAGAGCAAGCGGCTGAACAAAAATCTTGAAACCAATATCGATGAGACGATATATGCGGCAATGAGGTCAATGTTAAATGAATAAATATTTGAGTTTCCTGGGCTTGGCCAGACGGGCCGGAGCATTGTCTCTGGGCGGCAATCTGACTGAAGCAGCGGTCAAACAAGGCAAAGTTTTGCTGGTCATACTGGCAGCCGATGCTTCTGAAAATACCAAGGACCGATTTCGGACGACGTCCCAAAATTCCAGATACACGGTAACTGACGTGCCGTTTTTAATGGAAGAATTGGGAAAAGCCACAGGAAAGTCAGACATTTCCGTCATCGGTGTTACAGATGCCGGATTTGCAAAAAAGCTTAAGGAGCTGGCTATGGTAATGTAGGACTGTATAGACAGGAGGGTTTTATGTCTAAATTAAGAGTATACGAACTTGCCAAGGAATTAGATATTTCCAGCAAGGAACTGATAAAAATATTATTTGAAGAATTCCAGATCACTGTAAAAAATCATATGAGCGTCATTGAAGAAGAGGATGCTGCCCTGATCAAGGAACTTTTGACCAGCGCAGCCAAAGCCAAGGCTGATGAGGCCGCAGCGCCGGTAGTGGCGGAGGCGGAGGCAGTTCCTGTCCCGGATGCTGTGACACCGGAAGAGACAGCCGCTCAGACGGCTGCTGCTGAGAAGGCGAGCAAAACCATCATTGACTTGTATGAAGAGGAATTGAACGAAAAGGTCAATAATCAAGCCAAGAAAAAGAAAAAAGGCCGAAAATCCGATGATGTGAACAACCCTGATCAGGCCGAGATCATTATGATGGGGGACTTCATCACTGTCGGTGAACTGGCCGAAAAACTGCATAAGCCCATCAACGAAGTGATCAAAATGCTCATCATGAACGGTGTCATGGCTGGCATCAACCAGGAAATCGATTTTTCCACTGCTTCCAAATTGGCTGAAAAATTCAATGTCATGATTGAGCAGGAAGAGACCGGCAAGCTGGATGAAATCATTTTGGATGAGGACGAGAAGTCTGACGGGCAAATCAAGCGTCCTGCCATCGTTACCGTCATGGGCCATGTTGACCATGGCAAGACCTCGTTGTTGGATGCCATCCGGAAAGCCCATGTCACGGAAGGGGAAGCCGGTGGGATCACTCAGCACATCGGCGCTTACACCGTTGACATCAAGGGTGAAAAAATCACGTTCCTGGATACACCGGGTCATGAAGCCTTCACGCAAATGCGTGCCAGAGGCTCCCAAATCACCGACATCGTCATTCTGGTGGTTGCCGCCGACGACGGCATCATGCCCCAGACCAGGGAATCCATCTCCCACTGCAAGGCAGCCGATGTTCCCATGATCGTGGCCATCAATAAGATGGATAAGCCGCAAGCCAATGCGGATCGGGTGAAGCAGGAACTGTCCGAATTCGGACTGATCTCCGAGGATTGGGGCGGCCAAACCGTCATGGTGGAAGTCTCGGCCAAACAGAAGCTGGGGATTGACAAACTCCTGGAAATGGTCCTGCTCACCGCAGAAATGCAGGAACTTAAGGCCGATCCGGAAAGGCGGGCCAGAGGAACGGTCATTGAAGCCAATTTGGATAAAGGCCGGGGCCCAGTGGCCACGCTGTTGGTCCAAAATGGTACCTTAAGGGTTGGCGACTCCATCCTGGTCGGACATACCTATGGCCGGGTAAGGGCCATGTTTGATGACAAGGGCAAGAAAGTCAAATCAGCCGGTCCCTCCATCCCAGTATCAGTTTTGGGATTATCCGATGTTCCTCAGGCGGGAGACCGGTTCAATGAGGTTAAGGATGAGAAGACAGCCAGGACTATGGCTGAGGTCCGGCAGATGAAAGCGAAAGCCGAAAATCAAAATACCGGCAGAATGTCATTGGAAGACCTGTATTCCCAGATTTCCACAGGTCAGGTCCGCGAGCTGCCGGTGATCATCAAAGCTGATGTTCAAGGTTCGGTGGAAGCCCTCCGGGGTTCCCTGGAAAAACTCTCCACGGATGAAGTGAAGGTCAGAGTCATCCATGGCGGCGCCGGAGCCATCAACGAAACGGACATTATATTGGCCGCAGCCTCAAATGCTGTTGTCATGGGATTCAATGTCAGACCTGACAACAACGCAGCGGCCATCGCGGAGAAGGAAGGCGTCAGCATCAAGACCTACCGGGTCATCTACAACGCCATCGATGATGTGAAAGCGGCGATGATCGGTATGCTGTCCCCGGATATCAAGGAAGTGATCCTGGGAACTGCGGAATGCAGGCAGGTCCTGAAAATTTCCGCCGTGGGCACGATTGCTGGATGCTACGTGTTGACGGGCAAAATGGTCAGAAATTCCAAAATCAGACTCATCCGGGGCGGCATCGTGATTTTCGAAGGGGAGCTGGCTTCCCTGAAGAGATTTAAAGATGATGTCAAGGAAGTGGCTGCCGGATATGAATGCGGCCTATCCATCGAGCGCTTCAATGACATTAAGGAAGGCGATATCATCGAGGCTTTCGAAATGAAAGAGGTCAAGAGGAAGGAGCTGTAATATGGCTACTCACAGAAAGGGCAGGATCAATGAGGAGATGAAAAAAGAACTCTCCCAGATCATCCTCCGTGAACTCAAAGATCCCAGAATAACTGCCATGGTCACAGTGACCGCAGTGGAAGTGACTGCCGATCTAAAATATGCCAAAGTGTTTTTGTCCATCTTTTCCCCCAATAAGGAAGAGGAGAAAACCACTTTGGAGGCCATCAAGAAGGCCGCCGGGTTCATTCGGACCAGATTGTCCAAAACGATCAACTTAAGGCTCACGCCCCAGCTCCTGTTCTCACAGGATACTACCATCAATTACGGTATGCACATCGATGAATTGTTAAAGCAGGTCATCCCAGCTTCGGGGGACACCATTCCCCTTGATAGGGATGGGCTGGAAGCAGCCGCTGACGAAGCCGGTGACGAAACCGGTGAAGACAGCGGTGACCTGGAAGAAGCGGACTCTGCCGGGGATGATGATGAATAACTTTTCCGAGATCATCCGCAATAAGCAGAAAATCGGGGTAGCTTGCCATACGTTCCCGGACGGAGACGCTTTGGGCTCCGTCCACGCCATGGTCCTGGCGCTTCGGAAAATCGGCAAGGCGGCATATATCCTGAGCAAGGATAAAGTGCTGGACTCACTGAATTTTTTACCCCTGACAAGGGAAACCAATGAGGCCGACGATGTCGTCAAAGACGGAACCGACCTCATCATCGTATTGGATTGCGGTTCCTTTGACCGGGTAAGCTATAATTACCGGACGAATGCCCGCTTTGAGGTCATGAACATCGATCATCACCGGAGCAACGATAAATTCGGCGATTACAATTTTATTGCCCCGAAAGCCTCCTCAACTGGGGAAATGGTCCATGGCATATTAAAAAAGGCCGGGATCCAGCGGGATCAGGCCATCGATACCTGCCTGTATACGGCCATCACCACGGACACCGGTTCCTTCCGGTTTGAGTGTACGACTCCAGAAACTCACCGCATCGCGGCCGAATTGATCGCCTCGGGCATTCCCTTTCAGGAGATCGCCAGGTCGGTGTTCGATGAAAAACCTTTGGCCAGAATCAAATTGATGGGCCGGGCCATCGACTCATTGGAAACCTATTTTGACGGCCGGGTCAACCTGATGCGGCTCAAGGACAGTGATTTCACTGACCTTAAGATCATTGACAAAGATACCTCTGAGCTTGTGAACCTGGGTTTGGCACCGATGGAAGCAGAGGTTTCCATGATATTGAAGGAAACCGAGGGGAAAATCAGGGTCTCGGTCAGGACCAAGCAGAAAGTGGATGCCGGCAGGTATGCCGAAGTGTTTCAGGGCGGCGGCCACATCAGGGCAGCCGGACTGACCCTCATGACCCCTTCCTTCGAGGAAGCCAAGGACATGCTGCTGCGTGAATTGGAGGCATATCTCTATTGATGGATGGATTGGTCATAATAAATAAAGAACCGGGGATAACCTCCTTTCAAGCCGTCAATAAAACCAAACGGCTGCTCCATGCGAAAAAAGCCGGCCATACGGGCACCCTGGACCCCATGGCAACGGGGGTATTACCCGTCCTCCTGGGCAGCTACACGAAATTTGCGGATCTGATCGCGGAGGGTGAAAAAGAGTATATCGCACATGGCCGTTTCGGCCTGATGACAGACACTCTTGATATCACCGGACAAGTGACCCGGCAAGTGGATGTCAAGGAGACGAACATCCCGGAGGAAACCTTAAATACGGTCCTCGCGTCGTTCATGGGCGATATCGACCAGATCCCGCCCATGTATTCCGCCTTGAAAAAGGATGGAAAACGGCTCTATGAGCTGGCCAGAGCCGGAGTGGAAATCGAACGGGAGGCAAGACCTGTAACGATCTATGAACTGGAGCTTCTCCAGTACGCTTTTCCTGATTTTAAGATCCGCTGCCGCTGCTCCAAGGGCACCTACATCCGGAGCCTGATCCGCGATATCGGCGATGCGGTGGAGGTTCCAGCTGTAATGACCGGTCTCATCAGGACCCTTTCCGGCGGGTTCACCCTGGCGGATGCCTTGGATTTAAACAATATCGGGTCGGAGGATCCAACCAGCCGAATCATCAAGGCCGAGGTTCTTTTTAAAGACTATCCCATGGCGGTGCTGGATGAAGCATTTATTACCCTATTGAAAAATGGGGTAAAACTCAGAGATGCCAGAGTCACTGGGACGATTGAAACTGACGGTCTCCTGCGGATCTTTGACAGGAACGGGTCGTTCGTTGGTCTGGCTGAATTTAACGGGGGGGAGCTCAACCTCAAATATAAGGTTTGACGTGGATAACAAAATGATAATACTAGATAATGATTATGCCAAAAAACTTGAAGATGAAACTTATATTGCCCTGGGGAGCTTTGATGGTTTGCACAAGGGACATATGGCCCTGATCAACCGGGTGGTGGATGAAGCCCTCCTGAATGAATGCAAGAGTCTGGTCTATACCTTCACCAATCATCCCCTGTCCGTGGCCCAGCCGGAAAAAGCTCCCAAGCTATTGATGGACAATGAGCAGAAACTCCACATCCTGAGAAGCGCCGGCATTGATATTGTAGCCATGGTGGACTTTACCTTCGAATTCATGCAGACCTCGGCGGAGGACTTCATCAGGCACCTCCTGGAAAAATACAATGCCAAAGGCCTGGTGATCGGCTTTAACTATAAATACGGCTACAAGAATCAGGGCAATGCCCACACACTAAAGGATCTGGCCAAAAAAATCGGCTTTGAACTGGTGGTGCTCGATCCGGAAGCCGATGAAGAAGGCATCTACTCCTCAACCAGGATCCGATCACTCCTTGAAGAGGGCAAAGTCAGTGAAGCCAACAGCTTGCTGATCGAACCCTTTATGCTCCGGGGGATCGTGGTGACGGGCCAGAGCAAAGGCAAGGGTCTGGGTTATCCCACGGCCAACATAGCTCACGATGAACTGATGCTGATCCCCAAGTTTGGTGTTTACTATACCAATGTTGAGGTGGACGGTCTGATCTATCGGGGCATAACCTCCATCGGCACCAATCCAACCATATCGGAGAACAATCCCACCACCGTGGAAACCTATATTCTGGATTTTGACCGGGAAATTTACGGCACGGAAATCAAGGTATACTTTCTGGAGTGGATGAGGGAAATGATCAAATATGCTACTATGGATGAGCTGAAAGAGCAGCTGCGCCGGGATAACAACTATGCCGCCCTACGAAAGAAAGCCACCCTGAGAACCCAAGAAAAATGAGCCTGGTGTGCAGGGTGAGAATAAAACCCTTCAAACAAATAAATGCCAACAAGCAGAATGCCGCTGAGATTTCAGCCTCATCCTGCTTGTTTATTTTTCCTGGATATTCCATGGATTTCCCATGATGGATCAATGGTTTGGCGATGGTTTGGCAATGGTTGGTGTTTGAGTTTCCGATGGCTGGATAGGATTCCCGGTTCAAGGATGATCCTGACTGCGGCCGCAGGGGTTGAAAAAGAAATTATTTTTGATATTATTAGATTGTTTATAATATTAAACAAAAAGTATAGGAGATAATATGAACGTTGGAGAAAAAGTCAAGAACCTCCGTCTGAAGATGGGTCTTACTCAGGAAGAGCTGGCGGAACGGTCGGATTTGACCAAGGGCTTCATCTCTCAGTTGGAGCGTGGCAACACCAGTCCGTCGGTGGATACCATGGACCTGATCGTCCGGGCCCTGGGTACCAACCTGGCTGAGTTTTTCAGTGAAACGGCTCAGGAAGCCGTGATTTATCCCTGGTCGGAGGCGGTCGCCATGGCGGATGAGGATCTGGGCCATACCATGCACTTTCTGGTCGCCAATGCCCAGAAACTCGACATGGAGCCGGTGCTGCTGGAAATCTCCGCCAACGGCCGATCCAAGAGCTATCCGCCCTATGAGGGGCAATGCTTCGGGTTTGTCCTGTCCGGATCGCTGCAGCTCTGTTTGGATCATGCAGTGTATACGCTCAATGCGGCGGATTCATTTTACTTTGCAGCGGATAAGCCGTTTTATATTGCCAACCAGGGTGGAGAAGCGGGCAGACTGCTCTGGATCCTGACCCCCCCGAACTTTTAGTGAAATATGATTGAGGTGAATTATGGCAGTGCAAATCGAATTACAGGAGATTAACAAGGTATACGGGGAACATACGGTTCTCGAGAACCTGAATCTTGAGATCATGGAAGGTGAATTCATCACCCTGCTGGGTCCATCAGGGTGTGGCAAGACCACCACTTTGCGGATCATTGGCGGCTTTGAACAGCCTGACCGGGGTCGGGTCCTGTTCAATGGGAAGGATATCACGACCCAGGCGGCCCATCTGCGGCCCGTGAATACGCTGTTTCAGCAATACTCCCTGTTTCCCCATCTCAATGTCTATGAGAATGTGGCCTTTGGGCTCAGGATCCGGGGAATCAAGGAGGCGGAGATCCGGCAATTGGTATCGGAGATGCTCAAATTGGTGGACCTGTCCGGTTATGAGAAACGCAAAGTGGATTCCCTGTCCGGGGGGCAGAAGCAGCGCATCGCCATGGCCCGGGCGCTGGTCTTGAAACCGGCGGCGTTTCTGTTGGATGAACCCCTGGGGGCGTTGGATTTAAAGCTGCGCAAGGAAATGCAGATTGAGCTCAAGCGGATTCAGCGGGAGCTGGGCATCACCTTTATCTTCGTCACCCACGACCAGGAGGAGGCACTGACCCTGTCTGACCGTATCGTGGTCATGAATGAAGGCATCATCCAACAGATCGGGACCCCCATCGACATATACAATGAGCCCATCAACGCCTATGTTGCGGATTTCATCGGGGAATCTAACATTCTGGAAGGCATCATGCACGAAGATTTCGATGTCACTTTTTCCGGTCATCGCTTCGTCTGTTCCGACGAAGGCTTCCGTAAAAACGAAACCGTCGATGTGGTGATCCGTCCGGAGGATCTGGAATTGGTTGCTCCAGAGGAGGGGATGCTCAAGGGCACCGTCTTGTCCAGCCTGTTCATGGGGGTCCACAATGAAATGATCATCCAGACCGAGGCGGAACAATATCTGGCCCATTCCACCCTTCATAAGGCAGTCGGGGAGGAAGTGGGCATTCGCGTCATTCCCTATAATATCCATATTATGCGAAAAGGCGAGGTGGAAGGCGATGAAGACCTATAAGACTGTGGCTGCGCCATATCTGATCTGGGCAGCCATTTTCATCATCGGGTCCTTGGGGATGGTGCTGTATTTTGCGCTGACGGGTGAAAATGGGCAATTCACTCTGGCTAATTTCAGCCGCATCGCTTCGGTACGGACCATCGGGACGCTCTGGCGTTCCCTGCGGCTGGCCTTTTTGACCACACTCCTGTGTTTTGCCATTGGCTATCCCTTTGCCTATTTCATCTCAACCCTCAAGGTCCGGTATCAAACCACAGCCATTATGCTCATCATGATCCCCATGTGGATGAACTTCCTCCTGCGCACCTATGCCTGGGTCACCATCCTGTCGAAGAATGGGATCCTCAACAGCCTGCTGGTCCAACTCGGACTTCGGCCCCTGGACCTTTTGTACACTGAAGGCGCTGTGCTCTTGGGCATGGTCTACAACTTCCTGCCCTTCATGATCCTGCCCATTTATACCGCATTGGAAAAAATGGATATCGGTTTGATTGAAGCAGCCCGGGATCTGGGCTCCAACGGGTTTGAAACCTTTCGCCGGGTGATTTTCCCCCTGTCTTTGCCAGGGGTCGTTTCCGGTATCTCCATGGTATTCATTCCCGCCATCTCCACCTTTGAGATCACGGCGTTGTTGGGGGGGAATAAAACCAATCTCATCGGCAACGTCATTGAGCAGCAGTTTACCGTCACCGGCGACTGGAATTACGGTTCTGCCCTGTCCGTGATCCTGATGATCTTCCTGTTGGGCTCACTGCTCTTCAACCGGGAAGATGGGGCTGATCTCTCAAGGCCGGTGGCGCCGGGGAAGGAGCGGATCAGTATCCGAAGAAAGCAGCTCGGGGAGGTGCAGGATGTCTAAATTCTGGAAAAAATTCTATTTGGTGCTGGTGTTCCTGTTTCTCTATGCACCCATCATCGTGCTCATGGTGTTTTCCTTTAACGAGGGCAAAACCAGAGGCAACTGGGAGGGCTTTTCCCTGATCTGGTATGAGACGTTGTTCCAGGATGAGGAAGTTTTAGCGGCGGTACGAAATACCTTTCTGGTTGCCACCCTGACCACCCTGGTCTCCACGGTTATCGGCACACTGGGCGCCATCGGCGTTTCCCAGTATGGCTGGAAAAATCGCCGGCGGATCCTGGGAATGAATCAGATCCCCGTTATCAATCCCGACATCGTTATGGCGGTAGGTCTGATGGTCCTGTTCCGGACTCTGACCATGGACTTTGGGCTGGTGACCCTGACCCTGGCCCATATTGCCTTCACGGTACCTTATGTGGTCCTGTCGGTCTTACCCAAACTCAAACAGATGCCGTCAGCCCTGCCGGAAGCCGCCATGGACCTTGGTGCCACCCCGATGCAGACGCTCTGGCGGGTTGTGATCCCCCAGCTTCGGCCCGGCATCATCACCGGTGCCCTCATTGCCTTCACCCTGTCCATCGATGACTTCGTCATTTCTTTCTTCACTACCGGCAATGGGGTGGAAACCGTCTCCACCACAGTATTCGCCATGGCCCGGCGCGGTATCAACCCGGTCATCAATGCGCTGTCCACCATGATGTTTGCCATTATGCTGGTGCTTTTAGTGATCACCAATCTGAGAAATGGCAAGGAGGAACAGTCATGAAGCTGAAGATGGAGCTGAATCGAAGACAGATCAGTGGGTGGCTGCTGTTGCTGATGCTGATGCTGTTCCTCATTCTGGCCGGCTGTTCTCCCGCCCAGTCGGGATCGGTGGTCAATGTCTACAACTGGGGGGACTACATCGACAAGGATCTGTTGATAAAATTTGAGGAAGAGACCGGGATCCATGTGGTCTACTCCACCTTTAACACCAATGAGGATCTCTATGTCAAATTAAAAAATGGGGTTTCCAACTACGACCTGGTAATGCCATCCGACTACATGATCGAAAAACTGAAAAACGAGGATATGCTGCGGCCCATCGACTGGGACAGGGTACCCAACATAGCGTATGTGGATCCGGAATTTAAAAACCACAGCTATGATCCCGATCAGCGCTATTCGGCGCCGTATTTCTGGGGCACTTTAGGCATCGTCTACAACACGGAGCTGGTTTTGGAGGAAGTGACTTCCTGGAACATCCTGTGGGATGAAAAATACAAACGGGAGATCATCATGCTGGACTCTTCCCGGGATTCTCTGGGGATCGCCCTGAAGCTGCTGGGCTACTCGATGAATTCCACGGATGAGGCGGAACTGACTCAGGCCGAAGATCTTCTGATCCAACAGTATCCCCTGGTCTATGCCTATCTAGTGGATCAGACCAAGGACATCATGAAAAATGGAGAAGCCGCTCTGGCGGTGATGTTTTCCGGTGACGCAGTGGATGCGCTTTCCGAGAATGAGGCCTTGGCTTACGCCATTCCGGAAGAAGGTTCCAACCTCTGGTTTGACGCCATGGTCATCCCGAAAAACGCCAGGAATCCGGAAAATGCCGAAGCGTTCATCAACTTCATGCTGGAACCGGAAAATGCCGCTCAGAACGCAGAGTATGTCTGGTATTCACTGCCCAGTTCAAAGGCAGTGGAGCTGCTTTCGGAGGAACTGCGTGACAACCAGGTGGCTTATCCGGACAAGGCGCTCCTGCCGGAGCTGGAGGTATACCGGGATCCGGGAAGTTTCGTCAAAAAGTATGATGATATCTGGCAAAACGTTAAGAACCACTAGGAGCCACTGATTAATACATAGAACAACTTAGAACAACTTAGAACAACTTAGAACAACTTAGAACAACTTAGAACCACCAAGAGCCCTCCGGACGGGAGGACCCATTCGGATCGACCGTTCAATCGCCGATCAATATCATAAGACTGACAACAACCAGCCCAAGGGCTGGTTGTTTCTGCAATGGGTGCAAAGCAATGCGAAGGGGAGAAAATATGCCTCCCTGAAGGCTGCTAAAGAGCCGCGGGTCGGAGCAATGGAATGATAAAGGAAGAGGTTCC
>CAZOTM010000002.1:0-34070 GCA_964582675.1 uncultured Clostridiaceae bacterium | reverse complement strand
TGAACCACCTAAGCATGATGATGTGCTACAGAGTCTATGAGTTTATGCGTACGACCGACTCGTTGAAGAAATATTCGATGAATGGTGTGCTTCAGGAGTATTTATCTGGCATAAGGATCGAGAAAATGACTGGCATTTGGCGTTATGAGGTAATGACGAAAGGCAATCGTAATTTGCTCAGGCAGCTTGGTCTGACACTGCCAGAGCAGCCAATTTTGTTTTGACTATTCTGTCAAATCTCTAGAAATTCCCTTTGACATATTACCAAAGACGAAAAGTTACGGATTAATTAAACTTGCAATAATTATACATTATTTAAATCCAAATGTAATCGTTTATTCTTATTGGACCAAAGGTTATGTATCTTGGATTACCATTGAATTATAATTTGCAAAGCCGGATAACATTGATATTAATCGATTTAATCACTTTTCCCCATTGAAATTCCCCCTAATTCACATTGTTATAATAACGGGAGGTGGCGATTTCATGATATCATACATGTAAAAAACGAGAACGGCGATACATGCGTATATGAATCAAACATCTATTGGGAAAGAAGATGTCCTAACAAGGCCTTTTCCATGACTAAACCATGCAGAAAGTCCTGGATGAGCTTGATGTCTTCGAAGCATTTGAAAACCCAGGAAATGCCGTCCGTGTTGGGGCAATGACGAAAAAACAGGAATGCCTATATAAGTCCTTGGGTGTCATTCCACTAAACACGTTATAATTCTTCAATAATTCAGGATACTTGGTGTTGTATTTTTTGCCTCACAGCGGTTCATCTCTGATTAACCATAGGATCACCAAAAAAACCTGCGGTCCGAAGCAGCTTTGGGGGATCTTCCGGCTACTTCATGAAATACGGCACTTACAATGTTTATGAGTAAATTGAAGTGGCTGGCCGGGTACGGCCAGCCTCGGTTGGGAGGAGATACAATGGCAATGTGGAGTCCGTGGCGAGGCTGCCATAGATGCAGCGAAGGCTGCAAATACTGCTACATCCATAAGGGTGATGCAGGCCGTGGTGTAGATACAAATAACATCGTCCGCGCAGAGAATTTCGATTCGCCGATTCAGCGGAAGATGTCTGGTGAATATAAAATGAAATCAGGCCAGACGGTCTACCTTTGCTTTCAAACGGATTTTCTCCTGCCGGAGGCTGATGCCTGGCGGGAAGAATGTTGGGATATCATCCGTGAGCGGTCCGATTTGCATTTTCTATTTTTAACCAAGCGCATCGAACGCTTTTTGGAGTGTGTCCCAGAGGACTGGGG
Organism: uncultured Clostridiaceae bacterium; assembly: GCA_964582675.1. GTDB lineage: Bacteria > Bacillota > Clostridia > Clostridiales > Clostridiaceae > JG1575. The sequence continues at coordinate 32,790 of CAZOTM010000002.1, read as the reverse complement.
CGAGGGCTACGACAACGTAACGGTGGGTTGTACGGTGGAAAATCAACCAACCGCAGATGTCCGGCTGTCAATTCTGGATCATTTGCCCATCAAGCACAAAAATATCATTGCCCAGCCATTATTAGAGAGGATTGATATTGAGCGTCATCTGCGAGGCGTTGAGCTGGTCGTCGTGGGTGGTGAATCCGATCGGAACGCCCGCCCCCTTGATTACGATTGGGTGCTTGACCTACGGGAACAATGCCGCAGAGCCAATACGCACTTTGAGTTCCGGCAATGCGGAACTCATTTTATAAAGGACGGCAAAGCTTACACACTCCAGGTGAAGGACCTGTGCAGCCAGGCAAGAAAAGCCGGTTTGAACTTTTAAAAGACTTACACAAAATTCCGTTGGACGGATAGCTTTTTCGGCTTATCTTAGGTTCATAAATATGGTGATCCCAAACAACAGTATTCCCAATCCTGAAATCCCAAGAGCTTTTCTTATTTCTTTAATACAGAATACAGCTGCTCCACCAACCGTCAATCCCAAAGGAAGCAGCAGCCCGACATATTTATTGACTTGGTTGCCAAGTGTTCCATCGAGTTGTATTTGCATACCGATGGTTGGTGGCAGGATGGTTGATCCCAGGATATATAAGCTTAAGCCAAGCAGAATTAAACCTCCACATAGAAAGTAGCGTGTATTTTTACTCATATAATCTCCTCTATAGGACTTATGATTGATTTGCGAGATCGGTTATCGGATTATTTTGCTCCTAAATTTCTCTATTTCAACCGGAAAATAATAAATCTATCAAGAGTGACCTCACTGATATCGCACTCATACCTTGCGAATAAAAATGTTTCTAAACCCAGCAAATTTACCGTTCTGTTTATGCGATCAACAAGTGCTGCAGTTCGTCGTTTGTATCCGAACCTGCCTATTATTGTTCTAAGCTTAATTCTGCAATCTGCTTTCCCAGGAGTGAACGTAAGCCTAAGCTTTATTACTTTAAAGAAACTTTCAATGACATCCTGCTCAAACTCTGATTCACTCACGCGATATTTACTGCCCATTTCTTCCAGAATTAAGTTTATCTCGTCGACGCAATCAAGAAGTCCATCCATTTTATATAACTCATGCTTTAATGAATTTACAAACTGCTTTTTCTCTTTATGATATTCTGTGCTTAATAAATCTTCACGCCTCTCCCATAAGGATTCAATTATTTTATGCTCTTCTTTGATATGAAGATTTTCCGTTTTAAAATAGACCGCTACATCGAAGGGTGTATATAAACAACTCACCACTTATCGCCTTTTATTTTATTGCAAGTTCTGCAAAGCAACTGTAAATTTTCAGGAACTGACAGGCCGCCCCATTTCATTGGCATAATGTGATCAATTTGGAATACTGCCTTCGTTTTCGATTTTTTACCACATTGAGCACAACAAAAATATCCCTGGTCATCAATTGCCTTTGTATAGACACCATCCCTTAATTTCCGGGCATATTCTGGGTACAATACAGAAATTTCATACAAAGATAATTCCCCAATAGGTCTGTCAACCAGAGTAACATTTCCATCAGCTTTGGGATAATCCGTAGGATTAAAAAGCTTATCGACTTCAATATCCAACTGCCTTTTAAAGAAATATTTATTACTGAAGTAAATTTTGATTAGACCCGATTCATCTTCCCATAAGCTATTAATGAATTCCTCTTGTTCTTTGCGGCGCATATCTTTGTTTACTATTGCCATAGCAACAAGCGACAAATCCACCTTTCTCCTATCAATCTCATCAATTGGCACAAACAGCGGCTCGGCATCCTTTTGCGCATAATATTTCATAAGATATTCAATATCCTTTCTGCTATAAGGTGGTATCATATCTTCGTAAAAGTAAGTTTTTTCGCATACCTCACATATTTCATCCAAAGTAGTAAGCTCAATTGCCTCTTCTTCGATAGCGTATTCCCTAAACAAATCAGGCAAAGACGTAATTAGCTCTTCGTATGCTTCCTTAGTACTGTCATAGACTAATATCTGATGATTTCTCTCTATGTTATTCTCATCAACAAACGAAAACACATACATTCCAATGGGCACTCTTTTTATAAAATCAATGCCTTCCAATAGTCTAGTATCTACGGTTTCATCAACAAGACGTGCAAACTCTTCAATTTTTGCAATGGAGATAAGCCTGAAATTTCTCTTAGTATAGTTATAGGGTTCAGCTGTAGGAAAATCACCCCCACCCATTAGAGATTGCGGATTAACCCAGGCTATTTTATTATTCCAATCATCAACAAAGCTGACTATATAGGCCTTAGCAGTCCCTCCAGCTTTTTCTCCTCTTAAAGCTCTCCCAACCATCTGAGTCATCAACACAGTTGATATTGTCGGACGGGTTAAAAATACGGTTTGTGTTTTTGGTAAATCGGTTCCCTCTGTTAGTATATTTACGTTAATTAGTACCTGTATTTTTCCTTCTCTATAGAGTTCAATTTGCCTTGCATTTTCTTCGTTCGATATATCAATCCCAATAAATTCTGCTTTGGTTCCAGAAACAATTACTCCAGCTTTAATTCCATGCTCTTTACCATATTTCTCAAATATGGCCTTTAAAGCAAAGGCATGCATTCTGTTTAGTGCAAACACTAATGTTTGCCCATAGGTCTCATAGTTAGAAATATATTTTTGGACAATGATATTATTACGATTACTGTTATTTGCGATTTGCTCCGCAATATCTTCTGGAATAATGTCCAATTGCACTATACTTTTTACAGCCTTTAATCCCAGTGAATCCCCAACATCAATATACGTTTCGCAGCTCTCCGGAATAGGAGTTGAAAGAATACCCTTCTTCATTAATGATAGCAGATCGGTTTTGTAAACAATATCATCCGTAAAAATATTGCCAAGTAGGTCTTCTTCTTTCTTAGATGTTTTGAAGGGAGTTGCGGTCAATCCCAATAATTTTACACTGCTTGCAATTTCCCCTACATAATCAGTAATTCTCCTATATGATTTTGCCGTAGCATGATGGGCTTCATCGATAATCAAATAAACATCTTGATTTTTTAGCCATTTTCCAATCAAATCGAGATTATTGGTAATGCTGTCTTTACTTACAATTAAGACATCGTCTTCCGGCTTGATATGTATTGGCTTATCATGCATCCCGGATATGATTCGATACCTAAAACCACTTTCGTTCATCATCACATCAGAATAGCAGTTTTTCACAAATGAATCCGCTGCCTGCTCCAACAATAAATGCCTGTGCGCAATCCATAAAACCTTTTTCTTTTTATCGACAGCATTTTTTAGCAGCCAGTATGCCGCGGTAAGGGTCTTCCCTCCACCGGTTGGCAATACTAATATGGAATGAAAGGTCCGTCGCATATCAATTTTATTCAATTCAGCCATTGCTTCTATCTGATGTTCATGTAGTGTTATGGGATTTCTTCCGCTTCTCACTTTGACTACTTGTGCATTTTTATTTGGAACCATCATTTCAGTCATTTTATCATCCCTCCAATTATCATATCTTTTTGTATCCTTAGGTAACGGTAAACTAAGCGGATTGTCATACAGGATATCGATGGATTAGTATCCCGGGGATTTGCTTTCATCCAACCTTTAAATTTGATTCGGAAGCAAAATCTATTCTATTTTCATCGGCATTAATGTGGATTCTAAAACCAATGTGGTACAAGTCTTGAATTAAAACGGAGAGAAGATTTTGGCCTGGAAAAATCCCGATGGCACAGCATAGCAATGGGGCTATTATTCGTGAGTTCAACGAGAATACCAAAGTGTTTTGGAAAGAACAGATTTTGCTAAACTCAATTCAACTAAGACCAATAGGGTTCTGTTATGCCAGCTTTCATTCTTAAACTACCCAAATCAAATAAAAAACCAGAATGTCCCAATTTTTCAGATAAATACCCCTTAAAAAAGCCTGTAATAGCGATATTTGAAAACGATTATATCACATTGATGGATAATCATCACATTGTTTTGATCAATTTACTTCTCAAATAGAAAAACTCTCCTTCGATTCCCTGGAATGCATATAAATTTACCCGTTTTTATGTTGACTTCCACATTATCCAGTCAGCACCAAAATATAGCCTCAAAGCAGTTTTACCATTGAGAAATGTACCTATTGATGACTCATCGAGCCGCCTATCTTGTTATAATAATACAAATTTTATCGAAAAATTTGAAAAGAATAATGATGAAAGCAGATATTAAAAACCTATCAAACTTATTCCATTAAGTATCTACATCAAGAATACCATTTTAATTGGACAGAAAAACAGGATGTCCAGATCCTCTCCATGGCACCGCTGTCAGCAATCTGGATAACTTCAAAGGCGCTTTGAATCAGAAAGTCATTGTTGTATACGATGAGTCCATCACGCCAGCGCCCCAAATATCGACGCATAATCGATACTATCCGCAAGCGACGCCCCAATGGCTTACTCATTTGTCTGGAGGCAAAGCCTCTACGCATGACTGAATGCTACCCTATATCCCAACTGTACTCATTATAAAAAATTCCTGAACTCTGATCTCTCTGGCAGCTATCGTTTCGATTATTAAATAGGTCGTTTCATATCTGCTTATCAGGCACCCTTGAGCCTTTTCTGCCCAATTCTGAAAGGTTTCTCGAAATCCATTGGCGACCATGCTCGCTGCACACAATACCCTAAAGGTATAAACCACAAAAGTCTTCTTCCAATGACAGTTCTGCAATAACACACTAAATCCGAAAGGTCAGACTCGCTTCTACAGCCCCAACTTTGGTGAGGACTCAGATGATTGGTTCCGGCAAGATTTGGATGTCTTCTGATCCGGTGTGCTTGAAATATTCACAACTCATCATCCCGAATGATATTTCTTAAATTGGTAGCTCATAAAAAAAAAGCCAATCTGGCTTTGACAGTTTCAGGTCTATAACCACTCATAAATCTCAATCTCGGAAATTAGCTGAAAATCCCACTTAAGTATAAAGCTGACTAAATGGTATAATAAAGCAAATGATTACATTTGTCAGATGAGACACCCAGTCGGAACCACCCCGTCTCATCCGGGCAGAAAGGACTGTTGGGAACTATGGGTATCAAGAAATCAATGACCGGAGCACCTTGGCATGTGGAGATGCTACATCCAAATGATCAGCACAAACGACATAAAGCAAAGTGCTCATGGTACGGTGATGGTCGCTGTGGATATAGCCTAATTCCATGTCCAGGTTCAACTCATTGTGAGCATTATAAGGAAAACAGATCTCAAAATGAAAATGTTGAACCAACACCTGTGGAGAGTACTCATAAACAGAGATCACATAAAAAAAGAGATAAGGTAAAATCGAAATTCGATTATAGCATTCCAACAGGCAGCCAGTACACACTATACTGCATCGGTGAGCACCACCTACGTACTGTTACAATCGCTCCTGAATCAGCCGAAGACAGATTTGGATCAAAGGATTGCATATCGCCTGAATCGACATTTGCTAAAGCGTTGGCAGGCCGGCAAGTAGGCGACGTCATCACCTTGAAGGGATCGCGCTATAGGATTGAAAAGATATTCATCCAACAATCCGGTCAATAGATATAAATCAATTTAAATGAAGGTACACTCCTCCGGAGCTGAACAAATCATCAACCAAAGAAGACCCTTTCCCGGGTCTTTTTTAATGGTATAGACCTTAATTGAAAACGTAAATTCCACCCCTACTGGATAGATTCAATTGGGTCATTTTAGATAGGGCCTCAAGTCAACTAGTGTTTTATAGGATGAGATGGGCGGAGTATGACCTTATCGGCTGGGATAAGGTCTACTCCCATCTTTTTCAGTAGTTCCTCCCGATAGATGGCAGCAAAATCTGAATGTGGTTGTTTTCCACGGTGCCCTTTTGGTAGGTTGAATTTTACTCAACTTCATTGCAATAAAAATCCGATGAGTCACTTGGTGATGACCCATCGGATTTTTTATGATGTTTAACCATTCAGTAATCGGATTGATTATAGTTCTGGGTTGGCGTGCTTGTTTCCTCTACTCGGTTACTGCAGTTACCGCAGTTTCATTCTCGAAGACTGTCATATCCATGCGGTCAAGGCTGCGTGCAACCACGGCAGTTCCAACCAGGTCCCCGACATTGTTAAGTACGGTGTGTCCGGGATCGATGACTGGCCAGATGGCGGCAAGGACCGGGATCAGGGTCAGGGGCATACCCAGTGTCTGCAGGAGCACAGTGGACATTACCACTCCAGCGCCTTTGACTCCAGCCGCGCCAATGGAGAGGATCATACCAAGGAATACAAATTCCACGATGCGGGGGATAGTGACTTCAAAGCCATACAGATTGGAGGCAAAGATGCAGCAGAGACCGACAAACAGGGCAAAGCCGCTCATTCCCGCTGTATTCCCCAAGGGAAGCGTGAAACCATAGATGTTCTCCGGGATGCCCAGCTTTTCATCCGCCGTTTTCAGCGATACCGGCAGGGTCGCCGCGGAGGATGTGGTGGATGCGGCCACAAGGATTACCGGGGTGATCTTCTTGAAGAACTTAAGGGGGTTGACCCGGGCAAAGATTTTGGTCAGGATCGGATAGATGACTACGAGGATGAAGATTGCACTGACCACATCAGCTGCGAGGAATACAACGATCTCCTTCATCATGGCGCCGCTGACGGTGGTCACCATGCGGGCCATCAAAGCCATAATGCCGATGGGAGCATAGCGCATAACATAGTCCGTGATTTTGAGCATGGTCTCACTGCCCTGATCGATGAGGGCGACTAAGCCCTTTACCCGATCCCCCAGGGCCAGGAGGGCCACGCCGAGGAACAGACAGAAGAAGATAATCTGCAGCATATCAGCATTGACCATGGCTGCAATGATGTTTTCCGGGACCCAGGCAACCATGTTGTTGATGAAGTTGTATTCTGCAACTTTGGTCTCTATGCCGGTGGCCAGGAACTCCGTGGTGCCCTGTCCCGGTTGAACGACCAAACCGACTGCGACACCGATCAGTGCGGCGATGATTGCACTGATGACGATCCAGACAACAAACCGCAGGCCTACGGTCCTGAGCTGCTTGATATCGCCCATTTTGGTGACCCCGCTGGTGATGCTGAAAAAGACGAGTGGAACGATGAGCATTTTAAGAAGTCTCAGAAAGATATCTCCCAGAGGCTTGATGGCGCCAGCCAGTTGCGGTGAAGCAAAACCTATGATCAGGCCCACGGCGATGGCGATGAGGATCTGAGTACCCAGTGACATTTTTTTCAATGCATTCATGATTATCTGCCTTTCGAAGCGATGATGGCTTCCGTTATATTTAAAAACTCGTCGATTTCATCCAAGGTGTTGGCATGAAATGGCGACACCCTGATTGCTCCGGTAAGATCAAGGGACTCCACGATCCGTTTGGAGTAGAGACTTTTATTGACTCGCTCATAAAGTGTGATCCCCCGCCGATAGTACTCTTCCACCGCCTGAGAATGATCCATACCGGTGATACCGATGGCTGCGATCAAATCTCTCGTTCCGGTCTGATCGGAATAGGCGTAGACTTCGACCCCGTCCATGTGACGAAGGCCCGGACGCTCGGCGGTCCCTTCCATTAAGCGTTGGAGCAGAGTAAACTCATGGGCATGGATTTTATCCATCCCGATGCGATACAACTCGCCGCGATCCGCTGCCTCAGAATACTGGGAGCCGATCCAGCAGACATAATCCACTACAGCTGAAAGGGCTGCAAAGTTCGGATGAGGATAGGTGCCCAATTCCCACTCTGTATCCGCTTTGGCGGAAAGTTTATCATGAGGCAGCCGGGCAACCCGCTCTGACACATAGCCATAACCGCAGCCCCGGATACCGAAATGTTTGTATGGACCATAATTCACTCCATCCAGACCCAATCGGCCCGCTTCCATGGCGCTGTGGGGCAGATGCTGGACGGCGTCAGAGATAATGTAGAGATCCGGCTTGATCCCTCTGGCCCCCTTGATGATCGCTTCCAGGTCAAAAATGTATCCCGAAATATTGGATGCGCTCATGACACTAAGCAAACAGGTATCCTTATCAATAAGCTCAAGGATTTTCTCGGTATCCACGCCCCCCGTTACCGGGTTTGCCTGGGCAACCCGCAGTTCCATGCCCATCTTTTCGGCATAATACTTCGCCGAGTCATAGGCCGACGGGTGCTCTAAGGATGTCGTGACGACATTTTTCCCCGGAACATTCTCGATGATAGCCCTGGTGATCCGAAACATGACTTGGGATGGGGTCAATTCTGTGACAATGGATCCGGATTCATCCCCGCCAAAAATAATCCTTAGATCAGCCAATCCTTTTTCCTTGGCACCCTGGAGTTTTTTGGCCACATCATTGGTCCGTTCTGGACACTCTCCGATCTGTTCCCATTCGGCCTTTGCCTCGACGGCGGCTTTGAGCCGGAGGGATCCCCCGGAATTTTCGAAAAAGATTCGATCCCGGCCGAAGCAATCCTGAGTTACATAATAAAACCTGGACCGGATCTCCTCTAATAAATCATCATTGAAAATAAACTGAGACATTCATATCCTCCCTTAGGACTGGTATGGACATATTATCCGGGAAAAGACTTCAAACGTAAAATACAAAAACCATTATGCTGCCATAATGGTTTTCTTATCCCTGGGAGTAATATTGAAATGAATTCCTTAGTTTTAGACAAATGGCGGAACCGCCATTGAATCGCTTCGGAACGGATGGCTGCGCATAAAGGCCAAAAACGACTCCACGATTAATTTCGTCGCCCCCTGTTCCTGATAGTAAACATAAATATCCCGGATCGCCAGCGGATCATCGATCTTATAAAAGGAGAGCTTATTCTCCAGAAGCAGCGATCCTAAAATCTCATCGCGGACAAAGGCCACACCATGGCCTTCTGAAGCCAGCAGGCTGCAGGTCAACAGCGAGTCCATTTTCATGAACACTTTGGGGAGGAACCCCTGTTTCCGACAGATCTCCAATGCGCGATTGTAACTGTCATTGCCCTCTCGAAGCAGAATAAACGGCTCATCCTTAAAAGCTCGCATCTGCACCCCGGGTATGGCGTTGTCCATATGGACGTTGGCCTGAATCTCTTCCGCCGTCAGGGCCAGATTTCGCAGCTTTTCATTGACCGCAAAGTGTTTTGGGACTGCCAGCAGTAATGCTTCCTTGCCCCATGAGAAGCTGCCGATCCCCTTTCGCCTGATTTCGTCGACCTCCATGAACAGATCGATGTCGCCGTTCACCAGATGATCCGCCAGCTCCACATTTTTCGCTTCAATGAATTGAAAATTGGCATTGGGGAAGGATTGCCTAAACGATTGGATCACCGGGGGGAAAATGTAAGAGCAGAAAAACGAAGTGCCGCCGACGCGGATATCATTTCCCAGGTCCGCCCCATTGGAGTTGAAGTACGCATCCATCCGCCGATGAATCTCCATAAATTCCTCAACAAATTTGATGTATTGGACACCAGCTGCCGTCAGGGAGATCGGCGTGGTGGATCGATCGAAAATTGTTGCGTTGATATCACTTTCCGCCTTTTTGACCATGGCACTCAACGCCGGCTGGGAGATGTAGAGTTTCTCAGCCGCCTTAGTAAAACTCTTCTCCTGGTAGACCATATAAACATAGTTCATGACTCGATCCATTTTTTCTCTCCTTGCGTTCAACGTCCCAAAATCGTTGAAGTGTGTTGCCTAAATAAAAAAGTCAGGTTTTCTGGTTAAATTCAAAAAGTTCAGGGGCGGATTGGAGGAGAAAGGTGTACCAATTTACGAGTTCTGGTGATAATTTAAGATCGTCGGATAGCTTAGCTGCCTTACTCCTGGACGATTTCTGATTTCTCGAGGGATTTGAAGTGTTCGAACCAGAGATTTACGAAAGGTATCAGTATTTCGAGAGCCTTCGAAGTAGCTGGTTTACACCTTCATCCAGTTCTGGAAGAAGGGTATTGAGCAGGCGATTTCCTGCGAAGTTCCCATGGGCAATTCATCGACGATTTTGGCGCCACTTTCACTGATTCTTACCGATATTTCCGTTTTTCCGGAATTACACCCCGAACCCCGCCCTCGGGAGCTGCCATATCACCTGTGTACCTCGGTATAATGTGGAGGTGCAGGTGGGGAATGGTCTGCCCGGCTGCAACGCCCTGATTAACCCCGAAATTAAATCCATCCGGATGATACTTATCCTCCAGCATTTCTTTACCCTCTGCGACCAGATTGCAGAGGGCTGTTCGTTCTTCTTCAGTTAAATCAAACATAGTTTCAACGTGTCGCTTGGGGATAATCAGTAAGTGCCCTGGGGATACGGGATAACTGTCAAATTTACCATAAAAAAATTTATTCTCGATTTCCTGCGGACCTTCAGACAGCTCACAGAAGATACATCCATTCTTTTTCATAGTTCACCTCATATTTTTATTGTTGTTTATTTCGAAAAACTTCAGAATTTTCTTTTAATCACTTTTCGTGATAATCGTGATATTTAATAACCACCCAGAGGTTCATAGTAATTCTTAAGGTCGTCCATCATTTGATTTTTAAGCCTCTCGCCTCCCCCGTTCCGAATCAGATCATCCCAGATGCGGTGGTGGATCGAGATCTGCTTGAGATCCCGGGCATAATACAGGAACCTTTTTCGCTCGAATTTTTCAAAGGGATTGGTCATAATACTTTGGGTAAGTGCCCGGTCATCCAAAAGGAATTCCTTATCATGATAGGGACTATTGGGACGATCGACCGGTTTGTTCAGCTCATGCCGTTCCAGGTAAAAAGTCCGGTATCGTTCCATCAATGCATTGATATCGGCATCACCGGTACTGTCCGCCACCTGAAGTAAGGATAGAATAAAAAACATTTTATAGCTGAAACTGTAGGTTCTCTCTTCGATGAATGCCCAGAAGTCTTCGACCACCGTATCTTCGGTATGTATTGTTAATCCCTTTTGGCGGCGGATTTCTTCCGCCTGACGCGGATGAAACAGCCTCACAGAACTTCGCCCCATCGGGAGGGTCAACTCAGGTTTAACTTCTCCCTTCAAGATCCAGCTCATGACCGTGCCGGTGGAAACGAAGAGTTCGCGGGCCATAGACTCCACGGACAAATAATCCTCATATAGCTTTTGCATGGTGAAAAGTTCGTAAGGTTGAAGTTTAATCAACTTTTCGTGAGTGGAATCCAGGATGATCAATTCGTTTGTATCTGTACCAGGTTTTTGGATCAGATCACCGAACGGTTGGTAATATTCAAGCCCCAAAAGAGCGTGAACGGACCAGGGTCGGTTGCTGACATCACCAAAGGAACCGTAGTGATCCACCACATCGATGACATAGAGCGCTTCTTTGCCGGGTGCCTTTCTGGTCCCTCTGCCCAATTGCTGGGTATACAATACTTTGGATAAAGTAGGGCGAGCCATGACAATAACGGAAGTATGGGGAGCATCCCATCCTTCATTGAGGAGACTGCAGGTACACAGAAACTGAATGTAGCGGTTCATATATCCGTCGATTTTCTGTTTCCGGTCAGGATCCTGCCCATCCACCGACTCAGCGCTGAATCCTTGCTTTTTGAGCAGGCGGGCCATTTCCCTGGCATGAGCGATGTTGACACAAAAAATCAGTCCGGATTTATTCGGCAGCTTGGTATGAAAATATTGGTACAGGGTATCAGCTATGAGTTCGTTGCGGGAGCTGACCCGGATCCGCCTTTCCAGATCGGCTGACACGTAATCTCTGCCGTTAAACCGAACTTCAGATAGATCAAGGCTGCTTTCCAGCCGGAACGCCCGGATCTGGCATAGTAAATCCTCCTCGATCGCCTGTTTCAGATCCAGTTTTTCTTCATATTGCCCAAAGATATCCTCCAGCCGTTGAGCATCCAGCCGCTGGTCAGTGGCAGTAAGACCCAGGACAAATTTCGGCTGATAATGCTGGATCACTTTTTTGAGAACCGGCGCAGCTGCATGGTGGGCTTCGTCTACAATCAGGTAGTGATAGGCATCCGGCGGGTCATTGAAATATTTCCTGGAAACCGCGGCGTAGGTCATTACCTCAATGTTCAGATTTGGACTGGTATAGGGTAATGAAGCACTTTCCCACTGTCTGACCAGGTCGAGGGAAGGGACAAGCACCAGGGCATTGACCGGACATTCTACTTCAGCAAGGTGTTTGATATCCTCCAAAGCGATAAGGGTTTTTCCCGTTCCAGTGGGCAATACGACCAATGCAGACTGTTTTCCGGACCTTCGGTCTTCTACCAGGCTTTCAAGATATTCGGTCTGATGTTCATGGAGGACAAAACCGCGCCGGGAAAGAAGTGAGAATTGGACAAGATAGTTATCAAGATCTCCGATAAACTCCTTCAATTCATCGATGATCCGTTCTTTATTGGCCAGGCTTTCGGTGTCCCAACGGTAGACCAGACCATTGGTCAATATGATGGAGTTTTGTTTTTTAAGGATCCGGCTGTATTTGGAATTCTTAATAAGGAAAGGATGATGGTAGGAGACACCATTTTCTTCAATGGCAATCCAGATGCCGTCTTTTCTGAATAAAGCATAATCCACAAAGGCAGTGGATCCATCTTCTGTTAAAAAAGCATATTCCCGCTTCAGATATTTTAAGGAATCCTGCCCGAAGGCTTCGATGAAACACTCTTCAAAACGATATTCCAGGGGGGAGGGGTCCGGCAAGACGTGTTCTCGATCTATGGATCGAGTCAGCTGATAAGCGGAGGAATCCTCCCGGATCGTTTTTCCAAGGAAGCAGTCCAGTTCAGGATCACCGTCAATGAACCGATAGACCTTCTTATACTGTCTCATCCATTCATTCTGTTTCTGACAGTAGCGTTTATAGGAAAAGGGGGTATCAAAGATTGAGGCCTCATCCACCACGACAAGGCAATCTGGTACGCAGCGATAGGCTGCTGACAGCATAATGCCTTCGGAAGAAAGTAGGTCCACGGGTTGGGACAGATATAATTTTTCCGGATTGGTCATAGGTACAGTACCTCTATCGATGTCACCAGGCAGGGCAAATCCACAAAAGAACCTGACCGGCTATAGCAACCCATGTGCAATTCAAAATATATTGTTTGGATAATTTCCTTTCTATTATAACGTAACTTACGAACAAAATCAGAATGATGAGAATGAAAGGATTGGCTATAAGGGTCTAGAAATAGAGCTCCCCACAGGTAATCGCAATGTTTTTACCACAAATATCAAGTGATCTCAACGTTATTATTCAAGTTGAGACTGATGCCTCGTTACGTAATCGAGGAATCCAGGAAAAAAAACCTTTCGACAGAATGTACTTAATCATGCTATCGAAAGGTTTTTCAATTGATTGTTAAGGAGTTTGTAACATCTTTATGCTTTGCAAGTGATGTTGTCATAATAGCGAAGTCATTGCCATTTCATAGACAGGTTTTGATGTTCTACTGTCAAATTGTGAAGGCCGATTCATTGCTATCAGTTGGGGATTTTTCCCATTCGTTTATGATCTCGGCAGCTCTCAATTTAACGCGTTTCAGGAGATCCCCTTCCTGTCCATCAGTCTGCAAATGGATGGGTGATTCCTGGTAAATGCCGGCCGCTTCCAGTTCTCTAAAAACCCTCTCCATGCACTTCGTTGGATCAAGATAATACTCGCTGCCCCGGATTCGGATGAAGCGCCATCCCATTCTCTCAAGAATCGTTTGACGTTCCATATCCTGCCTGACTTTTCCCGAACCAGTGTGATATTGCTCACCATCACATTCCAGTGCAATCCTTTTGCCTCCATATTCAATAACCATATCGATGCGGTAAGCACCTACTTTCCATTGCTGGGTCAAATGGTACCCTTTTGCCAGGAGTGTTTTTGCAACTGCCGCTTCGAATGGCGATTCTGAATTGTGATCAATTTCCAGGGCTTTTTGGGCATAGGCCTCCGGATCTTCCGCATATTCCAGGAGATCACGGCGAAGATCCCCCATTTTCAGGTCTCTGGCATAATCCAGTGAATTGACGATCCAAAGTTGATCTCTGGCCCGGCTGGCGGCAACATTATACCGCTGCTTCGTCGATTGGTCGACTCCTTCACCAGTTAAGCGGAGCGGGCCTTCCCCTTCGTTGGAATCTACCAGAGAAATAAATATGATGTCCCGCTCGTCACCCTGGAAGTGGGATGCATTTCCGCATAGTACTCTCCGCTCCTCCAGTACCCTTGGTTCAAAATAGCGGAAAAGATTCTGCTGGATCAGTTTGACCTGATCATCACCCAACAGTGAAATTGCTCCGAAGGTCTTGCCAGCGTACTCTTTCTGTTCCATTGCCGCTTTCATCAGGGCAACGATGGTCAATGCTTCCTTTGGATTAATTTTACGCCTTCCTTCTCTGGCACCATTGGCGACCTGGTATTTTACAACTGGCGGGATTGTTATGTTCCGGCTGCCATCACGCAGTGGCTTAATTTTAAAATCATAGGAAAGTTTGTTGCTGTATCCAATGATCTCCGGTACGCATCGAAAATGCTCACGGAGCATCAATGGCTGGTAAGTTGTCATGGCGATATCATAAAGGGAGGTTTTCCCATCGTACAGATGAGCATTGGGGATACCATTTGTCAAATTCATCTCACGTAGGGAATTCATTTTGTCAACATCCATCCCGATTGCCATTGGGCTGACTTGCTTGTCATCCCCGACAATGATGACTTTAGCAGCCATATACATGATTGCCAGGGCAGAAATATCTGATTGGCTGGCCTCGTCGATGATCAGGATATCAAATTCATTTTTGCCCGGCTCAAGTGTTTCCGTCGCACGGCTCATCGGCATGATCCATGCTGGAACGGCTCGCTGACATTTTGTCATATTGTCGCGAGCCTGTTTTTTTAATCGGCCTGCATTTTTGCCGGTGCCTTTCCCGATTTTTTTCTGGGTTAATTTCCATCCCATCAAGGACTGTTTCATTTCCAGACTGCTATCGACCCGATCGATAAGGTGATACCAGGATTTGGAGGCAGCCAGTTCGGCAGTCTTTTTGCGCAGAAGCTTGCTCAATTCAACACTTTTTCGTTGAAGTTCTTCATAAGGCTCACTGAGTAATTCAGTCAGGATGCCTGAAAACTGTTTCCATTGCCAGGCCATTTCGATCTTTGGAGGAATCTGGCTTTGACCGTGGATTCCGATTCGGTTCCTGATTGATCCCGCCCATTCCGGGGAGTAAGGTTCAATGCTGCACAATACTTCCTGCCGCTTCCGCTGTGTCCCATATTTGCGATACAGTTCTACCAGCATTAGATAGTTGGATTCATAATTTGACTGATCTTTTTCATATAGTGCAGTCATCATTTGAATGCATAAAACTGAATTGTTGCGGTTTCCTGCTTTCAACTCGGCCGAGCTGACTGAAATCATATTTTCAATTTCGATCAGTTTGATCAGTCCCTCAGCTACTTGAATAAGGCGGGGAACTTTATCCTTGATCGCAGCAAGAATTTTCTCAGCTTGCTGATAATCCGAATCCAGTTCATCCGCTTGGATCAGGGCCTTTTCCTGTAATCCGGATGTTGCAAACAGTACTTGGATTTCACCGTACTCGGCCTCATACCAGTCAAGATAGCGCCTGACAGTACTAATCATTTTAGGCGCCATATTTAATGGTTCATCGCCCAGTTCATCGAATCTCACAAAGGCATGTTTTGCCAGTAGTTCATCCCACAAGGTTCGACATTCGGTAAGCAGGCTGTTCAGCTTGATTTTCGACAGAAACAGCTGACAGTCATCCTCTGATGAAACTGGCAGATCATCAATGAAGAAGGTATCCAAAACCATTTTAAGATCCTTATTCAGCAGAAGGTCCAATTTACCAACTCGACCTTTTCGGTGAAACAAATCTTTGGTTTTTTCCAACGACACCTTAAAGTCGCCTATTGGTTCAGAGGACTTAATCTCAGTAATCTTCCCCAGCATGGGCATAATCAACGAATCTTGGAGTTGTATGGCATCGGAAAGCTTATCGATCAGATATACCCATCGTTGGCGGTAAGCCCCACCCCTGCGTCCATCCACGGCTGCATGGATCATCCAGGGGCTCAACTCTGGATAGGTGGACAGGGTTTGTTTCAGTTTTTTCAGCGACTGCGCCTCCGGTTTATGAATCAGATCAACCTGCTTTCCTTCGTGAACAGCGTAAACCCTCCCATTTGATGTATCTGGTTTGATTGTGCAACCCCAAATGGATGCAATCTCTTCAAAAGTCTGGAACACCCTTCGTTCTTCATTGATCAGGTCCCCCAATTCTGACGGCTTTACTAAAGTGGCTGGATCCGGCAGGTTATTCACCATTTCCCTTTGATCCTGAGTGGAAATCAAAGCATTGCTTTCATATAATAGCTGCAAATCTTGAACGCTCACCGGCAATGGTTGATTCAGGCGAACTTGGCCTGGTATATAGGAAAGCTCATTTTCATTGTCTTTGACAAAACTGGCCATTTGGATCGGCGAATAATTTCTGCCATTATAAGTGACCGATTCGAATTCACGATTTCGGATGGCATAAATTTTCCGGCGAATCTCACCCAAGTCAATCAATATCTTTTGTCTTTCATCATCCAAGGCTGAAGATTGTTTCTTTAACTCATGAGCGCTGTATCGTCCGAGTCGCTCGGTGATCCCCTCAATCGAACGCATCATGTCTTTACTGGTATCATCTAGAACTGAAACGCAAAGATCCTGGATCTCCTCAGGGATTTGACTCTTCAGGACACTCAAAGCCTTTTTGGTATGACTGGTGACTAGTACACTTTTACCCTGTGCCAAAAAGTGTCCCATTAAGTTGGCAATGGTATGGGTCTTGCCGGTTCCGGGAGGCCCCTGGACCAAGACAGCATGGTGATGCTCAATCCGCTCTGCAATTTCCAACTGCTCATGGTTGGCTTCCTTGGACAGCAAGATCTGGGCATTTTCCCCACTGATGGCAGCGAGCTGCTCATCAATGCTCAAATTTCTGATTTCAGTTGGTTCAGAGGGGGTGGCCTGACCAACCAAATTGATCAGGTGATTGGGAACATGATTGGTAGCCTCGATGTTTTTGATGATATCTTCTATCGTGCGAATCGTTCCATCGATACGCTTGCGTATAAAAAAAACCGGTTGGAACGTGACTCGGATCCTTTCCCGAATTGTCCCCGGGTTATCAGGATCAAAGATAAACTTACTGTCAGAACTTATCCGGTGAGTGAGGGATTTCATAAATTCTGTTGTTTCGATGCGGTCCAAGGGATGATAGGAATTTTCCTTCAATTCACCAGCTATTTCGCTGATCGCTGAATGGTTGATAGCCTCCATTTCTTTGATCAGGGTAGTATAAAGTTCGGGTTCAGAATCCGTATCTAAAATTTTCATGATGTTTGCCCGGGAATCAAACTCAAATTTGACCCGTTTCAGTAAAACTGGATGCCTGATTACTGAATTCGATCTATCCTGAATCACCCCGTTCCCCACCATGAACTCGATGGTCTCGGAATCCCTCTCCAAGTCAACATAAGCTGCGTACATCTGGTTAAACAGTGTGACACCAACATGGATGTCGCGCTGTTTAGCCACCCATTCTTCGCGCTGCTTGTTCCATTCTCTAAATAATGCGACCAGCTCTTCCTGTTCTTTGCTCCGTCGAATGTTCTCTGTTCCATCCTGGGTCTGCGCTGCCAGATGGTCCGTTCGGTATAGATCACTCAATAATGCAGAATTCTTATAATTTTCCCAGCCGAACTCCAAATGGCGCATTAGTAAAGCTGACGGTTTTGGACAGGCAGTAAACTCCGGTTTTAACACTTCCAGAAGAACTGCATCATTCTCAGAGTCGTCGCCCTCCTCTTTAATACGATCCCGGTCATAGGCTTTAATATAGTCCGGCAAATCAGGCAGTTCACTCAAAACAAAATACCAGCTTTGATCTTTATAATCTGCAACGATCTTTGATCTTGTGGTATATAGATCCTTAATATAGCGGTAAAGGGATTTAATTTTCTCAATATTTTCCAATACACTAACCTCATAATTTGATGCTTATTTAATAAATTCCACTCTCATTATAACCCTTTCATTGACCATAAACATGATCGCCGAAGCTATCGACCAGATTCCTGTAACAAAAACTTCATAATTACATGAACTCCAAAAGGATGGCGTTGAAATTACCCAATCAGGCATTCACACAGACGTATTGCTGTCCCAGGGACACTTTATCGATTTTATTCGTTGAGGGCTTGGCTTCCCAAGAGCTCTCAGTCTTAATTTATAAACCCAGCTATAAGATATTGATTTAAATAAAGGGGATTTCAGGAGATATAGATGCTAAAATTGTAATAATAGTCATCAAAATGTTTTAATTTGGGGTAACATCATAAAACTCATCACAGAGTAAATCAATTCAGAATAGCCCAGTGACCTTGGCAACCTCGAGCACCACTACGTTGTACGAATTGATCTACTCTTTTTAACCTTAGGGAACCAGCCAAAGTAACAGAGACGGTGTCTGCTGGAAATCTCAATTTGACGCTGCCGTTTATTCAAAGAGACTTCCTTTCTCAAAGCATTACAGTCAACTACAGCTTTGTTAAGAGTTTTAAATTCTGATTTTTGGTATTCCTAACTTTGGCGATAAATAAATTCCATAAAACAAATCATGGGATTGGAGATAATATGAAGAGATCCAGGTTTTTACATATTTCGGACTTACACTTTTTTAATTCTGACCACTTAAAAGGGAAGAAGGATAATCTGAGTCATTTTGAGATCAAAAAACAAAATCTTGCTTATATCAGCTCCATGATCTTTGAGAAACAAATTGGTGCGATTCTTATTTCAGGTGATTTGGAATTGTCTGCAAGCAATGATCTGGTTTTCTACATAAAGGAATGGCTTATTCATGGGGCGAAGGTTTTTATCGTATTTGGAGAGCATGACAGTCTGGAGATGCGAGAGTCATTTATTCTGGCGACCAGAGATTTAAATGGTGTTTACGTTTTTGATGAACCCTTTATGGCCGCTGATGAAGCTTTGGAATTTAACGTCTTCGGGATGAGCTGCAGACCAAGACAATCAGGCTTCAAAGATAAATACACACAGATACAATTGGAAAAGCACCGTAAACCAGGGATTTTCCTTACCCACCCCTGTAACTTACCCAAGGAAAAAATGAGGCAGCTAGGATTTAAATACTATGCCGTCGGGCATATCCATTTTTCACATATTGACAGGGTGGGAACCAGTTATATTGGGAGACCTGGTCATTTGTATTCCCTTTGGGATGGCAGCGGTAAGGCTTGGCCAGCTCGGGGGATCCTTGGTGAATTCAACAATGATGAACTCCAGTTGGACTTATTGGATTTTCCGTCACCCCAAACAGTCCGGATCTATGTGGATCCTTTCAACCCGGCGGATGGCAAATCACCCCTGGTCATTGAAAACTGCTCAAAGGAAAAAGCAGGAACCGTGTCAAAAAGTATCGGGGGCAAGTGGTTTGACGAAGGGTTCAGGGGTGTTTATAAGGCTTTCATCAATGAAAACCGACCTGATTTTGAAGACATCCTGAGAGGAATTATTACAGTATTTTCTGATGATATTTTAGTAACACCCAGTGACCAAAAGCTGATGAAACGAAAGTATGGTTCCAGCCGGGCGGTCTTTACCGGAAAATCCCTGCTCAAGGAAAGTACTCTTTTTGAAGAATATATGGAACGGATCATCAAAGCCTCAAGCAAAACTCAGTAGCACATTGCTTTCATTCAAGAGTTAAGTTGAGTGATCAATAAATGAGTAATAAAACAGGGATTTATATTAATCTGTAACGAAACTGAATTGTACCATAAATATTTAATATACCCATTCTGAAAGGGAGAGAGTTGGAGATATTCAACAATACAACCAAAGTCGTCAAGGACGATTTGGAAAAAGTCATCGTTCCTGGTTCGAAGGTATCGATCGCAGCCGCCTGCTTTTCGATCTATGCTTATCAGGAACTGAAGAAACAACTGAATAGTGTGGAGTCTCTCCAGTTTATTTTTACTTCGCCAACTTTTGTCGCAGAAAAGTCTGCGAAGGAGCGGAAGGAATTTTATATCCCCCGGCTGGCCAGGGAAAAAAGTATTTACGGGACTGAATTTGAGGTCAAACTTCGCAATGAACTGACCCAAAAAGCCATCGCCAGGGAATGTGCCAACTGGATCGAGCAGAAGGTTCGTTTCAAGACCAATATCACGCGCGAAGGCATGGGCGGTTTTATGAACGTCCAGTCCAATTCATCACAGCTGTCTTATTCGCCGCTCAACGGCTTCACCACTGTGGATATCGGTTCAGAACGGGGCAACAACGTGTACTACATGGTGAACAAACTTGATGCTCCCTACAGTAAGGAATACATCAAATTGTTTGACTCGGTATGGAATGATGATACCAAGGTTGAGGATGTCACTGAGGAAGTCATGAACGGTATCTCTGCAGTCTATCAGGAAAACCCACCAGAGCTGGTCTACTTCATGACCCTATATAATATCTTCAGCGAATTCCTGGAGGATATCACAGAAGATGTCCTGCCCAATGAAGCCACGGGCTTCAAGGATAGTCTGATTTGGAACAAACTGTACAACTTTCAGAAGGACGCCGCGCTCTCCATTATCAACAAACTGGAGCAATATAATGGATGCATCCTGGCTGACAGTGTCGGCCTTGGAAAAACATATACTGCTTTAGCCGTTATCAAATACTATGAGGGAAGAAATAAGAACGTTTTAGTCCTTTGTCCTAAAAAACTGATGGAAAACTGGATGACATTCCGAGGAAATGTCATCAATAATCCATTGGGCACGGACCGCCTTCGCTATGATGTTCTTTTCCACACAGACCTTTCGAGGGATCGGGGGCAATCTGCCATCGGCTTGGCCATCGATCGGATCAACTGGGGAAATTATGATTTAGTCGTTATTGACGAGTCCCATAATTTCCGCAATGGCGGAGCCAGCAGTGGCGAGGATGGGGAACGGGAGAATCGGTATCTCAGACTGCTGAACAAAGTAATTCGGCAGGGTGTCAAAACCAAGGTCCTGATGCTTTCGGCAACACCCGTCAATAACCGCTTCTATGATCTGCGAAACCAGCTGGCACTTGCGTATGAGGGGCAGTCCGAGCTCATTAATGAGAAACTGAATATCAACACTGACATCGACTCTGTTTTCCGCCAGGCCCAAACAGTGTTTAACGCTTGGAGCAAGCGGCCTCTGGCAGAGCGGACAACTGCAAACCTATTGGATGAACTGGATTTTGACTTCTTCGAAATCCTGGACAGCGTCACCATTGCCCGGTCCAGAAAACACATCCAGCGGTTTTATGACACCACTGATATTGGGAAGTTTCCCACCCGGAACCGTCCGATTTCCCTGCGACCCAAGTTAACAGATAAACCCAACGCCATCAATTATGAGGAAGTGTTCGACCAGCTCATCGCATTGAACCTGTCGATCTACACTCCCTCCATGTACATCCTTCCCAGCAAATTAATCAAATATGCAGACCCGGATTCCAAATTAGGCAAAACCCTTTTCCTGACCGGTCGTGAAAAAGGGATCCAGCATTTGATGAACATTAATCTGCTCAAACGTATGGAAAGCTCAGTCAATTCTTTCACGCTTTCCGTGCAAAGGATGCAACAGCAATATAAAAGCACCCTTAACCAAATCACTCAGTTCCAACCTGGCACAACCATTGAAATGAGGGATTTGACTGAACTGAATGAATTGGATATGGATGATCAAAACATTGATATGTTTAACATTGGTCAAAAAATGAAGATCGATCTTCGGGACATGGACTATTTGTCCTGGCAAAGAGATTTGAAAAGTGATCTGGAGATCCTGGAGCTGCTGCTTCTCATGGTGGGTGACATCACCCCGGATTACGATTATAAACTCAACGAACTGTTCCGGGTAATTGGCGAGAAGATCGAACATCCCATCAATCCTGAGAACCAAAAAGTCCTGATTTTTACTGCCTTTGCAGATACAGCCGAATATCTCTATGAGCATGTCCGCAAGCACGTCAAACAAAAATATGGGCTTGATTCCGCCTTGATCACCGGCTCTATTTCCGGCCGGACGACCATCCCTAAATTTCCGGCAGACATGAATACGATCCTGACCTGTTTCTCACCTATTTCCAAGGAAAAGCAGCTCTTGATGCCAAATAATAGCCATAGCATTGATATTCTTATCGCGACGGATTGTATTTCGGAGGGGCAAAACCTTCAGGACTGTGACTACCTTGTCAACTATGATATCCACTGGAATCCTGTCCGGATCATTCAGCGCTTCGGCAGGATTGACCGTATAGGAAGCTATAATGATACTATCCAGTTGGTTAACTTTTGGCCGGACTTGGCACTGGATGACTACATCAATTTAAAAAACCGGGTAGAAACGAAAATGAAAATCTCAGTAATGACTTCCACAGGTGACGATGACTACATCAACCCTGAGGAGAACGGAGACCTGCAATATCGAAGGCAGCAACTGGAGCGCCTGCAGAATGAGGTGGTGGACCTGGAGGACATGACATCGGGAGTCTCCATTATGGATTTGGGACTCAACGAATTTCGTATGGACCTGCTGGCCTACTTGAAGGACCATCCCAGTCTGGATCGTACCCCCATGGGGATCCATGCCGTGGTCCAGAATGAAAAACCTGGTGTGATCTTTGTTTTAAAGAACATAAACACAAGCATCAACCTGGAAAATCAGAATCGACTCCATCCATTTTACATGGTATACATTGGGGAGGATGGAGAGATCATCTCCAATCATCTTGATCCGAAAGCAACGCTGGACCTTATGCGGCTTCTAGCCAGAGGAAAAAACCTCCCGGATCTCAAGGCTTGTAAAGTTTTCAACAAGGCGACGAATGAAGGCAGAAATATGAAGTCCATATCCCAGCTCTTGGAACAGGCTATCGGATCCATCATTGAAGTGAAGAATGAGAAGGATATCGACAGTTTCTTTGGATCAGGTCAAACTACGTTTCTTTCAGGGGACATCAAAGGCCTGGATGATTTTGAGTTGATCTGTTTTCTGGCGGTGATATAATGATAAAATTTCCAAAATCAGCTGAAGTTGGTCGAATCCTGCCCAAGGAAGCATTCTATAAGCACCTGCAACTATCAGCCGAACTTAAAGACCGATTTATATCAGATATCAAACGAATCACCGTTGAGTATTCTCTCACAAATAAGAGCTTGAATCTCCAGCCCTCGAAGATTGAAGAGATTCTTGTATTAAGGATCGATTTGAAAAAGCTGGACTTTGAATATAAAATCCTCGAAAAAATAGCTCACCAAAATAAACACAAGATTCTTTTCATTCTCCAACATGAAGACAAAGAGCAGCAGGCATTATACTACCAGCGACTCTACAAATCCAAATGGCAGCTAACACTGGGAGAGCAAACTCAACTGCAAGGCAACAATTTAGATCAAATATGGACAAATCTCATTGAACAGATAGCCATACACCAGGAAACCGTAAAAAATATAGCTGATCTCAATATTGATGAAAAACTGAAAAGACAGGTCGAGATCCAAAATATCAAGAGAGAGATCGATAAAACCGATACAAAAGCCTGGTCAGAACGCCAGCCAAAAAAGAGATTCGAATTGGCCGGCAAAGTCCGGCAGCTAAAGAAACAACTGGAAGAACTTGAACAAGACTAAACATGGAGGAACAATGGATAAATTAAGCATGCATTCCAAAGACATTGTGGAAGACAACATATCAAAAATAGCAGAGCTATTCCCAAATACACTGACCGAAGTCATTAAAGATGGTAAAGTCACCCATGCCATCGACTTTGACGTGCTCAGACAGGAACTTTCGGATATAGTTGTGGATGGCCCAGCCGAGAGATATCATTTTACTTGGCCTGACAAACGCAAGTCAATCCTCCTTGCCAACTCACCCATCGCCAAAACTCTCAGACCCTGCCGGGAAGAAAGTGTCGACTTCGATACCACTGAGAACTTATACATTGAGGGCGATAACCTTGATGCACTAAAGCTACTTCAAGAAACCTATTTAGGAAAAATTGATATAATCTATATTGATCCTCCATACAATACTGGTAATGATTTTGTTTATAAAGATAATTTTAAAATTAGCCGTAGTGATTATTTGAATAAAAATGAGCAAATTGATCAAAATTCTAATCGTTTGATCTGCAACATTGAATCAAACGGACGTTTCCATACAAATTGGCTCGATATGATATACCCAAGGATACGGTTGGCAAAAGATTTACTGAGTCCAAATGGTTTATTTTTTGTGTCCATTGGAGATGAGGAAGTTGCCAACCTGAGAAAGATATGTGATGAGATATTTGGTGAAGGGAACTTTAGAAATCAAATTATCATTCGAAGAGGATCCAAATCAGTCCAGTCTCAATTCGATACTTGGGAAAGATTGGGTCAAGGATTTGAGTACATTTTGTTTTACTCAAAAACAGCCACATATAGATTTCCAAAGCAAACAAAAAAACTTGATAATTTAAAAGAAGGCTCATGGAATAATCACTGGCGAGGAACTGATAGACCAACAATGAGATACGAATTATTCGATTTAATTCCTTCTACAGGGCAGTGGAGATGGGGAAAAGAGAGAAGTGAAATCGCAGTAGAAAACTATAAACAAATGCTGTTAGATACAAATGAAACTGAGGATACAGTAACTCAAGAGGTAATAGATAAATGGTGGTATACACAACCAAATGAAGTTGACTTGCTTAGATTATCGAAAAATGGTAAACCTGAGCATTATGTACCACCAACTGATTCAACATTACTTAATAATTCATGGATTGACTTATTGGTCGGAAGTTCATCCGAAATCATCACGCTATTCAAAAACAAAGTGTTTGACACCGCAAAACTGACTTTATTTATGCAGAGAATATTCTCTTTTGCAGATAAAAACGCAACTATTCTCGATTTTTTTTCCGGATCCGCTACGACTGCCCATGCTGTGATGAAATCTAATTATTTGGATAATGGACGCCGAAAGTATATTTTAGTTCAATTACCTGAAATAATTAACAGCACTAGCGATTCTTTTATAACTGAATTTGAGAACATATGCGAAATAGGTAAGGAAAGAATTCGAAGAGCTGGGAATCTCATCAAAAAAGAGGCTGGAGATGCTGCCAAGGAGTTGGATATAGGATTCAGGGTATTGAAAGTTGATAGCTCGAATATGCAGGATGTTTACTATTCCCCTGGAGAAATGCAGCAATCCTTGTTGGATGATTTAGAGGATAATATTAAGCATGACCGTACGTCTGAAGATTTGCTGTTCCAGGTGATGCTGGACCTTGGGGTTATGTTATCCTCGAAAATCGAAGAATTTGAGATCAGTGGTAAGAAAGTATTCAGCGTTGCAGACGGGGATCTCATTGCCTGTTTCGATTCGAATATTTCGGATGAAGTGGTGACTGAAATTGCAAAGCGAAAGCCCCATTATTCAGTTTTCCGGGATAGTGGTTTTGCCAAGGATTCGGTAGGAGCTAACTTTGATCAAATCTTTGATACTTATAGCCCACAGACGATCCGTAAAGTATTGTAGGGGTCGGGTATGAAATTTCAATTCAAAATTCAGCCCTATCAAACCGAGGCGGTAAATAGTGTGGTCAATGTGTTCAATGGCCAGCCATATTCTGATAGAGTCGGCTATATCCGCGATCTTGGGGTGGATGCTGGAGGATTCTTAGATCAGACTAGACATTTTCCTGGAGAAGAGCAAGTTGATTTGACTTTGGGTTTTGGCAATAATCCCATTGTGTTGAATGATGATCTCCTTCTCGACAACATCCATGATATCCAGAGGCTGAACAACATGAAACTTTCTGGTGATTTGGTAAAGCACCTTGGCCGTTGCAGTCTGGATGTCGATATGGAGACGGGAACCGGGAAAACCTATGTGTATATCAAAACGATTTTCGAACTTAACAAGCAGTATGGATGGAGCAAGTTTATTATCGTAGTTCCTTCCATCGCCATCCGTGAGGGCGTCAGGAAGTCCTTTGAAATGACCCAGGATCACTTCATGGAACACTATTCAAAGAAGATTCGTTACTTTATCTATAACAGTTCGAACCTGGCGGAGCTGGATAATTTCAGCTCCAGTTCAGGGATCAATGTCATGATCATCAACATCCAGGCATTTAATGCCAAGGGTGCCGATAATCGTCGAATTTATGATGTCATGGATCAGTTCGGCAGTCGCAAGCCAATTGATGTTATTCGAGCCAATCGTCCCATATTAATTTTGGATGAACCGCAGAAAATGGGAGGAAAAGCCACTCAGGAGAGCCTGAAAAACTTTGACCCCTTGTTCTGCCTGAATTACTCAGCGACGCACGCCCAGCAGCATAATTTGGTTTATGTCCTTGATGCGTTGGATGCTTATAATAAAAGGCTGGTCAAGAAGATCGAAGTCAAAGGCTTCGAGGTCAAAAACTTCCGTGGGACCGATCATTATCTATTCCTTGAGAACATCATCATTTCCCCCAAAAAGCCCCCGGTGGCAAAAATTGAGATGGAGATCAAATATGGAAAGTCCATCAATCGGGAAACTAGGCTCCTAAATGTGGATGATGACCTGTATTTTATTTCCAACGAAATGGAACAGTATAAAGGCTTCCATATCAGCGACATCGATCCCATACAGGGAAAAGTGACTTTTACCAATGGGTTTGTATTGGAACGCGGTGTGGTGGTTGGCGACGTGTCGGAAAAAGATATGCGCCGAATCCAGATCCGGGAAACCATAATTTCCCATTTTGAAAAGGAGCAGAGCTTGTTTGATCAGGGGATCAAGACACTTTCCTTATTTTTCATAGATGAAGTGGCCAAATACCGGGTGTACGACGAGGAAGGTAAAGAAACCAACTCCGAATATGGCGACATCTTTGAAGAAGAATATCTTTCGATACTGAACAACTACATCACCCTGGATGAAACACCCTACGTTAAATATTTGAAGAGCATCGCTGTGGAGCGGACCCATACCGGTTACTTCAGCATTGATAAAAAAGGCCGGAAAATTGACAGTAAACTCAAACGGGGCAGCGAGGAAAGTGATGACGTCTCAGCATATGATTTGATCCTGAAAGACAAGGAACGACTTTTGAGTTTCGAGGAGCCGGTAAGATTCATTTTTTCCCATTCTGCCCTCCGTGAAGGTTGGGACAATCCCAATGTATTCCAAATCTGTACCCTGAAACACAGTGAGAGTACGACCCAAAAACGGCAGGAAGTTGGCCGGGGCCTGCGGCTCTCTGTGGACAAGAACGGGGTCCGGATGGATACCCAGCGCTGTGATGGGAACGTTCATGAAATCAACAAGCTTACCGTAATTGCCAGTGAGAGCTATCGTCAGTTCGTGAGCGACCTGCAGAAGGATATTCGGGAAGATCTTTACGACCGCCCCAGCAAGGCCAGCATTGATTACTTTATCGGCAAAACCATTATCGTCGATGAGAAACCGATGGTTGTGGGTGAACGACTAGCCCGCAACATTTATCAGTATTTGGTGAAAAATGAATATGTTGATGGTGATGACAAAATCACAGACGCCTATCATACCGATGTGGAAAACAATCGCTTGCAGCTGTTGCATGAGGACCTGGTCCCCTATACAACTGGTATCCATCAATTGATCCAGGGCATCTATGATGAATCTGCCCTTGATACAATGATCGATAACGGAAATACAACAACCATCAAAGGGAATGCTCTCAATGATAATTTCTATAAAAAAGAGTTTCAAACACTTTGGAATTACATCAATCACAAATATGCCTACATCGTAGATTTTGACAGTGATGAGTTGATCCGGAATTCAATCCGCAGCCTTAATGAAAAGATGTACGTTACAAGGCTTCAATATACTGTGACCAAAGGCCAGCAGGCTGATAATATGAATGAGCATGCATTGGACCGCAGTGATTCCTTTGTCGACCAAAGAAGCCGAACGGTTGAACTTAAATACTCAGAAACAAGTAAGATCAAATACGATCTGATTGGCAAGATTGCAGAAGGTACCACTCTGACCAGAAAAACCATTGTCGCCATCTTGAAAGGTATAGAACCACAGACTTTTGACTTGTTTAAACTCAATCCTGAAGAATTCATTATGAAATCCATCCGGCTGATCAACGAAGAAAAGGCAACAATGATTGTAGAACATATCAGCTATAACGAAACCGATCAAAAATATGAGAGCACTGTGTTTACGGAAAAGAAAAACAATGATTTCAGCAAGGCTTTCCGCTCTCACAAGCATGTTCAGGAATACGTCATCACCGATGGAATGGCTGAAATGAGCGTGGAACGCAGGTTTGCGGAAGACTTGGAAGCCGCCGCAGAAGTCAGTGTATATGCAAAGCTGCCAAAAGGCTTCTCAATCCCCACTCCAGTTGGGAATTATTCCCCAGACTGGGCAATCGCCTTTAATGAGAACACAGTGAAGCACATCTTCTTTATCGCTGAAACCAAAGGTACCATGGACAGTTTGAACTTAAGGCCCATTGAGCAAGCCAAGATTTCCTGTGCCAAGAAACTCTTCAACGAAATTTCTACCAGCCAGGTGAAATACCATGATGTTGACAGTTATCAGACATTATTGAATATTATGGGAAAACTTTAGTATGGTTCGGTAGAAATTGGAAGTCTTAAGCTAAACACCCTACAAAACATTGTAAGGAAAAATAATTCTGTAAAAAACAAGAACGCAGTTCAACCCATAATCTATGGTTTGAACTGCGATCTTAATGTTTGGCGGAGATTGAGGGATTTGAACCCTCGCGCCGGTTACCCGACCTACGCCCTTAGCAGGGGCGCCTCTTCGGCCTCTTGAGTAAATCTCCGAATTAAAAATGAATTTTAAATTGACAAGCCTAATTATAACAATGGCTTTCTTTTAAGTCAATGAAGGAAATTTTATTCTTTTGTCATTCTGGCCGATTTTTTATGAATTATCGGGTTTTGTTCATGAATCAGGCGATTTTCATACGCAGAAAATTAATAAGATGGTGATAGATTATATATATGAGACAAATTCAGCTATTAATCTAACCTGATAGGAGGCAAGTATATTGAAAGCAATCGAAGTATCACAATTTGGTCTTACCAACGGAATGGTGTTAAAAGAAATCGCGGAACCAACGGCTGGCGCCGGAGAAGTCAAGGTCCGCCTGGCGGCAGCCGGAATCAATCCCAATGAAACCTATGTCATGACGGGTACCTATGCCTTCTTTATCCCCCAGCTGCCCTTTACCCCGGGCTTTGACGGAGCGGGCATCGTGGAAGCAGTTGGCCCGGACGTAACGAAGTTTAAAGCCGGGGACCGGGTCTACATCGCCGGCTTCGGCGCCACGAAAAACACCGGAACCTATGCGGAGAAGGTGGTAGTCAGTGAAGCTGCCTGCCACAGCCTGCCGGACAATGTATCCTTTGAACAGGGCGCTGCCTTAGGGATCCCAGGGACTGCGGCTTACCGGGCCCTATTCATCCGTGGCCAGATCAAGCCGGAGGATACGGTTCTGATCCACGGAGCCAGCGGCGGCGTCGGCTTATTGGCGATCCAGATGGCAAAATCCGTCGGAGCTACGGTCATCGGGACGGCCAGTTCACCGGAAGGTCGGGCCAGCATCCTAAGCCACGGTGCTGACTTCGCACTGGCCCACATCACCGCAGCCAATAAGGCAGAACTGATGAAACTAACCGGTGACAAGGGTGTGGATCTTATCATCGAGTTTTTAGCCAATGTCAATCTGCAAACCGATCTGGAGATCCTAGCCAGATACGGCCGGGTGGTCATCGTCGGCAACCGGGGAGCCATAGAGATCAACCCACGGTTGATGATGGGCAAGGATACGGATATCCGGGGAATGGGCGTCCCCAACTATACCCCGGAGGAAATGGCCCAGTGCTTCAATGCTCTGGAAAAGATGCTGTCTGACGGCAGTCTGGTCCCCGTCCTGGGCGAAACCTTTGCCCTAGCCGACGCCAACCGGGCCCATGAAGTCGTCATGGACCGCAAATCCAACGGTAAGCTGATCTTCAAGATCAGTGACCTGGCTTGATCGAATATCAGACAACAAATGACAGCAAAAAGAGGATCATTTTTGGTCCTCGTTTTGCTGTCGTTGATTCGATTGGTCGATGGTCGATTATTCGACCTTCGATAAGTTCGATTGATTGGTTGGTTATTTGGTTGATTTTTCAGTAACTCTTCACTTGACCATCATGAGTGGAAATGACCATTGGGGAAAGGGTGAAGTGAGCTTTCATCTTAAGGAGCTCTCCTTGTCATGACAAGGGTGATGGTTCATTATGAGGCGTTAGTCAAACAGCTGGGTCTTGAAGTTGCCCGTCACATTGATTTTACCCCAGTCGACGATGAAGATCTCCGGATCCATTTCGGCCAGGACTTTTTTTAAGTTCAGGAACTCGTATTTATTCACCACAGTGAAAATAATATAGCTGTCCTTGCCGGAGTAGACCCCCTGTCCCTTCCAGGTGGTGACGCCCCGTTTGACGGTATTGTTGATGTATTTGCCGATGTCCGGGTTTTTTGTGACGATCAGGGCGCTGATCTTGACGTTCTGGGAGTGGACACTGTCTAAGACGAAGGAGTAGATCAGTGTAAATACGACGCTGTAGATCAGGATGGAGATATCGTACTTTAAGAGGGCAAAGACAAATACCACGGAGCTTACCAGGAGGGAGACCTTGCCCACGCTGAAGTTTTTATAGCGGAGGG
Organism: uncultured Clostridiaceae bacterium; assembly: GCA_964582675.1. Classification (GTDB taxonomy): domain Bacteria; phylum Bacillota; class Clostridia; order Clostridiales; family Clostridiaceae; genus JG1575. Next base: position 1,896 of record CAZOTM010000002.1, on the reverse strand, counting down.
AGACATATACGCCGACGATGTCCAGCCCGCCGCCGGATCCGCCGTAAAGCAGGGAGAAGCCGGCACCAAAGCCGGCGATGGCGCCGCCGACGATGCACAGGGTCAAGGGGTCGTTTAAGAGCGGCTGCTGCAGTACCGGAAAGGCTGCCATGGCAAAGGACTGGGCGGTGACTGTCAACACCGTCTTCACGAAAAACTTCCGGTTGATCACCTTATACGATAAAACCAGGAGGGGCAGGTTCAGCATCAGGAGGATGATCCCGGTGAATTCGGCACCGGTCCCTAGGATGGATTTGACCAGTTCCTGAATGATTTGGGCGATCCCGGTGATGTTGCCGATGAACAATCCCATGGGAAATACAAAAAAGCTTATCCCAAGGGCATAAATGATGCCGCCGAGAATGCACAAGATATAGTCGGAAATTTCCTTTTTCAGCTTTGAATCCATTGGGCCCTCCAGATAAGTGCAATATGGGCATTATGGCGGTCAATCCGGCCTTTGCCTGATACCATTCTACAATACAATCCCCCGTTTGGGGCAGGCGGATGGGGATAAATCCCCCGCTCCGCCGGCTTTTCCTGTAGGTTAATTGCAGGACATTTGTTGAGTTCCCTGCCCTCCCCTTAACTTCATTGAGCTATTCTCCGGTGATTCGTATTATAATTAGACAAGAGACGCCATGGATCGCCTGGGGGAGTATATTTATTGAAACAACCCATGGTTGGAGGATGGAAGAGCGAAGAGCGAAGAGCGAAGAGCAATAAGCAAAGAACAAGGAGATGGATATGAGCAACGTATATTTTGTGCCCGTGAAGGACTATGATGAAAAACAGCTCTCGGCCACAGGCAGACGCCTGTTGGAGACATTGGTGGAGAAGGAAAACGTCCAGCTGAAGGACGAAGTCCCCTTAAAGGTCCACTTCGGTGAGCGTGGCAACGACACGTTCATCCGGCCGGGCGCCTTTGAGGGTGTCGTCGACTATTTGCAGGAAAAAGGGATCAAGACCAGATACATTGAGACCAATGTTTTGTACCGGGGCAGTCGGACCACCCGGGAAAACCACCTCCAGACGGCCCATGACCATGGCTTCACCAATCTGCCCATCACCATTGCCGATGGCCACCACGGTGAAGAATTCACCGATGTTCCAGTCAATGGCGAGATCTTTGACCATGTCCGCCTGGGCAGGGCTTATGGCGAATTTGACCAGTTCATCATCCTGGCCCATTTTAAGGGGCATCAGGAGGCCGGCTTCGGCGGCGCCTTAAAGCAGCTGGCCATGGGCTTTGCCGCCAGGGGCGGAAAAATGGCCCAGCATTCCACGTTGAATCCGGTAGTTGCCCAGGATCTGTGCATTGCCTGCGGCGCCTGTGTTGAGGCCTGCAACTATGATGCCATCAGCCTGGAGGATACCGCCTTCATCGATGATAAAAAGTGCATCGGCTGTGCCGCCTGCGTTGCCGTGTGCCCGGTTGCCGCCATCAAGACCGACTGGGGCGCCCGGGACTTCCCGAAACGGGTGGCTGAATATGCCTGGGGAGCCGCTGGCAATCGGCCAAACCTCTATATCTCCTATATCATGAACATCACCGAGCTCTGTGACTGTAACAAGGCCCACATGGAGTTCATCGCGGAAAACATCGGCGTAGCCGCCTCCACGGATCCCGTGGCCCTGGACGCCGCCTGCCTGGAACTCATCCAGCACAATGAGGGCAACAAGCTCTTTGAAGTGGGCCGGGACACTCTGCTCCATGCTGAAAAACTGGGCCTGGGCAGCACTCAGTACAACCTGATCCAGTTGCCCTAAAAAATCTGCCTGGCCTTAATAATTACCCGACTTAAATAATCTGCCCGAACTAAATGACCTGCCTGCCCCGAATAATCTGCCTGACCG
>CAZOTM010000001.1:38264-44054 GCA_964582675.1 uncultured Clostridiaceae bacterium | reverse complement strand
CTACCACTTCAGCGGGGGCATCGGACATCAAGTTTAAAGCCGGCACCTATGAAGGGGAGGCAGATGGCTTCCACGGCAAGGTAAAGGCGACCATCACCTTGTCTGAAACAGCCATCACCGATATCAAGGTGGAACAGACGGAAACTGCCGGCGTAGGCGACAAAGCCATCGAAGCGATCATTGCCAATGTCAAGGCGGGCACTACTTTGAATGTAGACGCAGTTTCCGGCGCAACCTACTCCAGCACCGCCATCATGGCAGCTCTGGAAGCGGCCTTTACGAAAGCCGGAGCGGATGTCAATGCCCTAAAGAGCAAACCCAAGGCCGAGGTCGTCAAGGAAGACATCACGGATTCAGCTGATGTCATCATCATCGGCGCCGGCGGCGCAGGACTGGCAGCGGCAGTTCAGGCCCATCAGGACGGAGCGTCCGTCATCCTGGTGGAAAAAATGTCCAAGGTGGGCGGCAATACCCTGATTTCCGGGTCTGCCTATAATGCAGCCGATCAGGAAATGCAGAAGGCATTGGAGATGACTGCTCCTGAAAAAGAAACCGTGGAAAAGATTATCGCCGAAGACCAGACCGATCCCATCGTCAAAGGCTGGCAGGAAACATTGAAAACCGAGTGGGAAGCCCATAAAGCATCCGGCGTCACCACATTGTTTGACTCCCCGTCACTCCATAAGCTGCAAACCTACAACGGCGGAGACAAGAAGGCCAATCCGGCCCTCATCGACGTGTTCGCTGTGGGAGCTTCGGAATCTCTGCCCTGGTTGAAGGATCTGGGCATGCAGTTCACCGATCGGATATTTACGGTTCTCGGCGGATTGTGGAACCGGGCTCATAAACCGGTCAAACCCCTGGGCACCGGGTTTATCGAGACCTACATGACCTATATCGAGAAGAATAATATTAAGGTCTATTTGGATACCAAAGCCGACGAGCTGATCATGACCGATGGTAAAGTTACCGGCGTGAAGGCCACAGGCAAAAACGGCAGCGTCACACTGACGGCCAATAAAGGTGTCATTATGGCCACCGGCGGCTTCGGTGCCAACAACGCCATGCTGGACAAGTACCAGACCACCTGGAAATCTCTCCAGGGGGTAAAAACCACCAATCATACCGGCGCCACCGGCGACGGCATTGAAATGGCTCTGAAAGTCAACGCTTCCCTGACGGGCATGGAATATGTCCAGCTGCTGCCCATGGGCGACCCGAAAACCGGTTCCCTGTCCGGCAACATCGAGCAGGGTGTACAGGACCGGATCTTTGTCAATAAAAATGGGGATCGGTTCGTGGATGAAGGCGCCAGACGAGACGTCATGACCAAAGCCCTGATGGATCAGCCGGATGCTTCCATGTGGGTCATCGTCGACCAGCATTCCTATGCTTCCGGCGATGTGAAGAACAACTTCAATGAGAGCATCGATAGTTTGATTGCAGAAGGCAGGGCATACAAAGCGGATACCCTGGAAGACCTGGCGAAGCAGATCGGAGTAGATCCTGTGAAGTTCGCTGCCGCCGTGGAGACCTTCAATGCCTCCGTGGACGGTGCAACCGATCCATTCGGCCGGACTCTCTTCGACCACAAACTGGATACGGCACCCTTCTATGCCGGCGCCAGAGTTCCGACGATCCATCACACCATGGGCGGTATCACCATCGATCCGACAGCCCATGTCCTGGATGCCAGCGGAAATGTGATCAAGGGCCTGTATGCAGCGGGCGAAGTTACCGGCGGAATCCATGGAACCAATCGGCTGGGCGGAAATGCTCTGGCTGATATCGTGACCTTCGGCAGGATCGCCGGCAGTTCAGCTGCCAAAGGCGAATAAACCCCCAAGCTTTCTGGAAAATTTGAAATGATCTAAATAAATTACGGAGCGCAATGAGAAGACCCATGGCGTTCCGTATCTTTTTTTTCATAGGCTTGGCAGGGTCGATACTTAGGTTATTGTTCCCCCAGGAATGATTTGCCACCATGGAGGACCAGGCGATGGAGGGAAAAGCAATGGCCCGGGCGGCGCTGGGCCAGACCTTGCCGGCTGATCCCGCCATGGATCAATTCGTAACGGCTCAATCCATACAGTCAAATCAGGGCGGTTGCCTTCAATCAGGATCAAATTATATGACAGGGAGGGGACAAGGAGGGGACAAGGAGGCTATACGTTGCCAGTTTGTTTGCCGGTTTGTTTGATTGCCACAGACCCCATTTTTTAATATAATTGTAATGTTATGAGTAAAATACTAAATCGCAGTCCTGCTGATTGAACTGGGAAAAAACGCAGGATCAATCGAAATGACGATCCCCTCTGGAGGTTACTATGGATTATAAAAGAATAATGGCCACTAAAATTGCTGAAGCCGCAGGGCTTGATCCTGAAAAAATTAAAGGGCTGATCGAAATTCCGCCGCGCCCGGAAATGGGGGATTTCGCCTTCCCTTGTTTCGCCCTGGCCAAGGAATTAAGAAAAGCTCCCAACGCCATCGCCCTGGAAATCAGGGATAAGATCGATTTATCTGGAATTGACCGGGTGGAGACCATCGGGCCTTATTTGAATTTCTTCCTCAATAAGGGGAGTTTTGTCGAGGATACGGTTCGGGAGATCCTCCAGGCGGGGGATGATTACGGAAAAAGCCGTTCAGGGGAAGGCAAAACGGTCCTGGTGGAATATTCATCCCCCAACATCGCCAAGCCCTTCAATGTGGCCCTGATGTACACCACCTGCCTGGGCAATGCGTTATACAATATCCATAAATTCGAAGGCTACGACACGGTCGGGATCAATCACCTGGGGGATTATGGCACCCAATTCGGGAAACTGATTTATGCCTACGGGCAATGGGGCGATGAAGCCGCTTTGGAAGCGGATCCCATTCGGGAATTGACCCGGATCTATGTTAAATTCCATCGGGAAGCAGAAGCTGACCCGACCTTGAATGAGGCGGGCAGGAACCACTTTAAAAAACTGGAAGCCGGGGAACCATACGAAACCGGTCTGTGGACCAGATTCCGGGATCTGTCCTTAAAGGATTTCAACAAGGTCTATGACATGCTCAACATTAACTTTGATTCCATCAAGGGGGAAGCATTTTACTCAGACCAAATGGCCGATGTAGTGGAGTCGATCAGGGGGAAGGGATTGCTGACGGAGTCCATGGGCGCTCAGGTGGTCATGCTGGACGAATACAATATGCCGCCGGCGATGATCCTGAAATCCGACGGGTCGACGATTTATGCCACCAGGGACATCACAGCAGCCATTTACCGGAAAAACACCTATGATTTTTATAAATGCCTGTATGTGGTGGGTAACACCCAGAGTCTCCATTTCAAGCAGGTGTTTAAGGTGGTGGAATTGATGGGCAACGAATGGGCCAAGGATCTCATCCATGTGCCCTTCGGTCTGGTCAATTTCCAGGGGATGAAATTTTCCACCCGGGAAGGCAATATCATTTATCTGGAGGATTTTTTAAAGGATGCTGTAGAGGTAGTAAAAGCCATCATCCAAGAAAAGAATCCGGAGCTGGAAAACAAGGATGAGATTGCCCGGAAAGTCGGGATCGGCGGCGTAAAGTTCATCTATCTGAAGAATTCCCGGGAAAAAGAAATCACCTTCGATATCAAGGAAGTCCTGAACTTTGACGGGGAAACCGGCCCCTATGTTCAATACACCTATGCCAGAGCCAGGAGCATCCTAAGGAAGAACCCGATCAGCGGTGAAGGCGATTTGTCCGCCCTGATCCAAAAAGAGGAATTTGAACTGGCCAAGGTACTGGAGGGGTTCAACAAAGCAGTGCTGGAATCCATTGACAAGTACGAACCGTCGGTGGTGACCAGATATGTGTTGGAGACCGCCAAAGCCTTCAATAAGTTCTATAACAACATCCAGATCTCAAATTCGGAAAGCTCCTTGAAGAATGCCAGATTGCAGCTGACCAGCGCCACCTGCCAGGTCATCAAAAGCGCCCTGGGCCTCCTCGGCATTGAAGTGGTCGACAGAATGTGATGGAGCGAGACTTGATCCAAGGCTTGTACCGCCACTACAAGGACAAATGGTACTTCGTTCTGGGAGAATCCACCAATTCAGAGACCCGTGAAGTCTACGTAACGTACTTCCCCCTCTACCTTGATGAACTCAAGCTGTTCGTCAGGGATAAAGCGATGTTTTTAGACCTCCTGGAGGAGGCGGCAAGCCATCTCCAGGCGGAGCGGTTTTTAGAGGCAGACAAAACCGGTATTACCAGGGAGCTCCGGTCAGAGCTGTTGACCATAGCTGGGAAGCTGTTAAAGTCCATCCATTTAAGCTTGGATCCGGGAACGGAATAACCGGATCGAGTTAAAAAAGTGCATATTTTATCCGAAACAGCCCAGGAGGAGTTATTCCGGCCCATGGCGCCAGAATTTCAGCCAAGGAGGTCTTATGGAGCAGCCGAATTCAGATCAGCGATTGCAAATTATTTTGGTGGGGGGAGGCCACGCCCACATTCAGTTGATGGATCAGGCCAGGCGGTATTTGCCCTATGCGGATATCATGGTGATTTCGCCGGTCAGCCGGCAGCTCTATTCAGGCATGGCCAGCGGCTACATTGAAGGGACCTATGGGGCCTCTGAGATCTCCTTTGATCTGGCCGCCATTTGTCAGCGCAACTCCATCACCTGGATCAACGGCAGCGTGAAAAAAATCGATGCGCAAAACCAGACGGTTTTTACCGATCAGGGAGAGTGTTTCCATTACCATATCCTGTCGGTGAACACAGGGTCGGAATCCGGTCGGGGTCAGCTTGATAGTGACTTGGGGACGATCATCCCATTGAAACCCCTGGAGCATTTGGATCAACTGAAGGCTTTGCTCAACAATGACCTGCCCGATCACTGCAAGATCACGGTCATCGGCGGGGGTGCGGCAGGGTTCGAAATGAGTCTGGCCGTCCAGGCAGCGGCGGCCCAGCTGAAAGTTGATCCGGAAATCAGGATCTTTGAGCGAAATCCAGATATATTAAAGGGTTATTCACCTCAGGTGAGACGGTCTGCCCATTCGAAACTCCAACAGGCCGGCATCACCCTGACTTGCAATCAAGACCCGCTCAAACGGGCGGATGGAGAGACGGCTGAGGATCCTCTGGCCAACCAGGATCTCCTGATCTGGGCAGCCGGCAGCCGGGCCGGCTCGCTTTATCGGGAGTCAGGGCTGCCCATCGACCCCGCGGGTTTCCTCCAGGTCGAATCGACTTTGCAGTCAACCGCCCATCCGAATATTTTCGGGGCAGGGGACTGTATCAACCTGAAGGATCATCCGGAGCTCCCCAAGGTTGGCGTATACGCCATCCGGCAAGCGCCGGTTTTGTGCGACAATATTGAGAGCTATATCCGAAACAAACCCCTCCGCCGGTTCAAGCCCCAGACCCATTTTCTTTCCATCCTGAACTCCGCCCATAAAACCGCCATCCTCCAGTGGCGCGGGATAACCATGTCAGGGCGCCTGCCTTATCTGATCAAAGACGCCATTGACCGCCGCTTCATGAAACGCTATCAATGATCACGGCTGAATCCCCTGGGATGTTCAGGCAGCGGCTCACCCATAGTCCATGAACCCAAGGCAGTTTCCGCCGGAAGGCAGTGGACCTTCAGGAGGCAGTTTCCGCCGGAAGGCAGTGGGCCGGCAAATGGGATCCCACGACATATGCACAATAAACATGGCGATGGAAATTCCCTATGGGAGCTTCCATCGCCATGTTGTGCGCCCGGCATGGGCGATAACTTGGTGGTGAAAGTCCACTACGCGC
>CAZOTM010000001.1:27484-38254 GCA_964582675.1 uncultured Clostridiaceae bacterium | reverse complement strand
TTTTTATTTAGACAGGGGTTTATTTCTTGATAAAGCTGATGCCGTTACAGCCGGCCTCATATTTTGGGCATTTTGCCGAGCAGGAGCCGCAGCTGCAATCCCCCTTGCCTTTCCCCCGTAAGTTCCTGACGAGGACCCAGATGGCCGTCCCCAGGAGAACTGCCGCGATGGCGATTTCCATTTATAAATTACCTCCTAAAACAGACGGCTGCCGATCTGGAACACCAGGAAGGCAACGATCCATGCCAGACTCATTTGATAAGCGACGGAAAAAAACATCAGCCTGGTACCGTACTCTTTCTTAAAGGTGGCGATGACCGCAACACAGGGGGTGTAGAGGAGCACAAAAACCATGAAGGCATATGCCGAGACTGGGGTGAAGACACTTTGCAGGTTGGCATGGAGGTTGCCCTGATAAACGATCTCCAGGGTCGATACGACGACTTCTTTGGCCATGAGGCCTGTCAGCAGGGCGACGGAGGACTGCCAGCTGCCGAATCCCAAGGGGGCCATTACCGGTGCGATGAATTTGCCGATTCCTGCCAGGATGCTTTCGCCGATTTCAGAAGTCATGCCGCCCAGGCTGAAGTTGGACAAAAACCAAACCAGGACTGACAGGGAAAAGATGATGGTACCGGCTTTCTTGATAAAGCTTTTGCCCTTGTCCCAGGTGTGCCGGAGGATGGAGGAAAGCTTGGGCACCTGGTAGTCGGGGAGTTCAATGATAAAGGGCTCCTCATCCTTTTTAAAGATCGTGTTTTTGAAGAAGACTCCGATTAGAAATGCGATGACGATCCCCAGAAGATACAAACTCAGAACGATCAGTTCTTTGTTCTTTGGGAAAAACAATCCGGCGAACAATAAATAGACGGGAAGCCGGGCATTGCAGGACATCAGGGGGGCCAGTAAAGCGGTGATCTTCCGGTCCTTTTCACTCTCCAGGGTCCGGGCACTCATGATGGCAGGCACTGAACAGCCGAAGCCGATGATCATGGGGATGAAAGCTTTGCCCGACAACCCCATTTTTCGCATGAGCTTGTCCATGATCAGCGCTGCCCGGGACATATAACCGGATTCCTCCAATAAACTGATACCGAAAAACAGGGTAGTGATCAGGGGCAGGAATACCAGCACACCGCCGACACCTGCCAGGACACCATCCACGATGAGGCTTCTAAACCAGGGGGAGGAATCTGCCAGGAGAGTGCCCACCCACTGGGCGAAAGGAGCAATGAGGTTACCTTCAAACAGTGAAGCCAGGGGGTCGCCCACCCAGCTGAAGGTCAGTTTGAAGACCAGGTATAAAAGGGATAAAAAAACAGGATAGGCAAGCACCGGGTTTAAAGCGATCCGGTCAATTTTCTCCGTGGCGCTCCTGCGGTGGCTGGTTTTCTCCTGGACAACTTTAAGGATTGTATCGATGTGCTGGTAAGCGGCTGCTTCATCTCCAAAATTTATTAAATGGGGATTGGTCCGATAATCACCACGCTGGATCTTCCCGATCAGATCGCCGACCCCGGTGCCTTTCGAGGCCGCAATGGGCATTACGGTGATCCCCAGGGCTTCCTCCAGAAGGGCGGGCTCGATCTGGATGCCCTTATTTTTCGCCATATCCAGCATATTCAGAGCAATGACGATGGGGATCCCAAAATCCGTCGCCTGGGAGGTCAGGTAGAGATTTCTCCCCAGATTGGAGGCATCGACGATATTGATGATCACATCCGGTTTTTCATCCCGGATGAAGTTTCGGGAGACGATCTCTTCGTTGGAGAAAGTATCCATGGCATAGATCCCGGGCAGGTCCACCACCTTGACATCACCCAGCCAGCCTTCTTTTTTTTCAACGGTTACTCCCGGCCAGTTGCCCACATACTGATTCATTCCAGTCAGGGAATTGAACAGAGTGGTTTTCCCGACGTTGGGATTCCCTAACAGTGCGATTACCAAAGGTCCTATACCTCCACTGAGATCTTGCAGGCATCGGTTTTTCGGATCGCCAGGGAGAAGCCGCGGAAACCAATGACCAGGGGATCGCCCAGGGGGGCTTTATTCAAAATTGTGACCTGAGTACCCTCCAGGCAGCCCAGGGCATTGAGTCGTTTTTTTAATTTTAGGTTTCCGTCAATTTTTAATACGGTTCCCATCTGTCCTTTATTCAGCAGTGATAAATTCTCCATAGTGTCATTTCCTTTACTGGGGGTGATTAAATAATGAAAATCATTATCAACATCAATTACAGCTTAATTATATTAGAACTGATAATCATTGTCAACGGGCTGTGAACAGTTGAATGATCCCAGGGGAAATCAAGGGAAAGCAGAGGCAGAGATTCGCTTATCTCCCTGGTGTATTTTCAGCCTGGTGTAATTTCAGCTTGGTGTATTTTCAGCTTGGTGTATAATTAGTAAAAGACTATGACCAGGAGGGCGGATATGCAGACTGCGGCTTTTTTTGATATAGACGGGACCCTGTACCGGGAAGGGTTTATTGCTGATTTGTTTAAGATGCTGATCAAATGTGAAGTGATCGAATACAATGAATGGCAGGACAAAGTAAGGCCGGCCTTTGAAAACTGGGACAGGCGGCTGGGAAATTATGATAAATACCTGATGCAGATGGCGGCGGGTTATACCGAAGCCCTGAAAGGACACCACAAGAGCCTGATGGACCACATCGTCACCAGGATCATCAAGGATAAAGCCATGCGGACCTACGTGTATACCAGAAACCGGATCCAATGGCACAAGGAAAAGGGACATCTGGTGTTTACCATATCCGGATCGCCGGAGGAGCTGGTCAAGGCCATGGCTGAATTCTACCAGTTGGATGGTTATGTGGGTTCCAAATATCTCATGGATGAGAACCAGTATTATACCGGAGAGATCATTCCCATGTGGAATTCCAAAGCCAAAGAAGGGGCGATTTTGAATCTGCAGGACCGCTATGATCTGGATCTATCCAAATCCTGGTCTTATGGTGATACCGCCGGAGATTTGTCCATGTTCAAGCATACCGGTCATCCTGTCCTGATCAACCCCACCAGGGAGCTGTTGACACTGGTCAGGGAAGACGAAGCCCTGGCCAGGCGATCGGAAATTATCGTGGAGCGTAAGGATGTCATCTATAAACTGGCCTTTGATAATCTGGTGATCATTAAATGATCACATTCAAGGATATGTTCAGCCTAACTGAGGATAATGAGGAGTTCGCGTTCAGGTATAAGGATGCCCCGATCCTCCATGAGGCTGTATTCGTGGACCTGGAGCACTATATCTTCCGCCAGCCGGTCTGTGTGGGGATTTTCGGCGCTGCTTACATGATCGACCGCCGTCTCCAAACGGAACAGTATTTTCTCGAAAGCGCCCGGGATTTGAAAACCCTGACCCTGGCGTCCCTGGAATTTTTGATGAAGAAAAAAGCCGAGGGGTATAAATACCTGGTGACCTTTGCAGGTAAGAATGATTTGATGATGATCCACGCCATGTTCAGAAAATATGGCCTGACAACGGACTTAAGAAAAGAATTCATCTGCATCGATGTGCAAAGGGAGTTTGAAAAGCGCTTTAAAATCGGCATCGGGTTGAAGCCCCTGGAGATCCTCAGCGGGATCAACCGGGAAGGCGGGGATATGTCCGGCGCCTCCATTGCGAAAACCTTTGCCAGGATCATGCGGGATCCGGAGTACATCCAGAGGATGGACCGACAAAAGATCCACCGACTGATCGAATACAACAAGCAGGATGTGGTCAGCCTCTACCACATCCTGGCCGGTTGGTATGAGCTCAGCGATGAACTCATCGCCCTGTATACCTCGGAAAAGGCAAGGCTTAGGGCCATGGAACAAAGTGCTCTGGAGAACCTGACTGAGTGAGGAGCAAAGTACTGCCAAAGAATTTTGCAACCATTTAATACCGGCTGCTTTCGAAACTTGAAAAAAATCATAGCGCAGTGTCCTTAGGACTGAGAGCCCTTATCATTCGGGACTCAGTCCTTTTGTTGTTCCGGACAATCTGGGCTCCACGAGCCGGACACTGGAGGCTGGACACTGCCGATGGACTTCCCGGGTGATTGTTGCCAAATCGTTAAAATTAGATTAAATCCATTTATTTCAGGGGTTACATATCTTTACATGGCAAAAAAATAATGCTAAAGTATAAATGTGGTTGTTAGCACTCTGCTGAATTGAGTGCTAACAATTTGAAAGAGGTGAAAACGTGTCAGAGGAAGGAATTAATGAACGAAAACTGAAAATACTCCAGGCCATTGTCTCTGACTATGTTTCGACTGGTGAACCGGTAGGTTCCAGGACCCTTGCCAAGAAATATGATTTGGGTCTGAGCCCCGCCACCATCCGCAATGAGATGTCAGATCTCGAAGACATGGGCTATCTTGAACAGCCCCATGCCTCTTCGGGCCGGGTGCCCTCATCAAAGGGATACCGTACCTACGTGGATAAAATCATGATCAGGAAGCAAAGTACACCGGGGGAATTGAAGCTGATTGAAAGCCAAATCATCAATCTGGCATCCTTTGAGATTGAAAAAATCATCCAGCAGGCCTCGATGATGCTGGCGCAAATGACCAATCTGGTGACCATCGCGAAAACCCCTTCGGTCAAAAGATCACATATCAAGACCATTCAGCTTGTTTCCATGGGCCCTCAGCATTTAATCGTGGTCATCGTCCTGGACAATTCAGCGGTTAGGAACACGGTGATCAAAACGGATAAGGTGCCCGACCCCAAGGATTTGTTGATGATGTCCAACTTATTGACTCTGAAATTGTCCGGGTTGTCGGTTTCTGAAATTGACCTGTCCATCGTTGAAAGCATCCGCCAGGACCTGGATGGCTTCTCAGAGCTCTTCAGCTCAGTGATGGAAGCGGCCTATATCGCTCTTACCAAGGAAAACAACGGCTTTATCATCGAAGGGAAAAACAATATTTTAAACTACCCAGAGTTCAATGATGTGTTGAAGGCCAAAGGTATTTTCAATATGCTGGAAAATCCCAACGATCTCCTGGATAAAGTGGATGAAGAGGATGAGTTTTCCAAGGAGCAAGAATTTAAAATCGTCATCGGCGATGAGATCAACTTGCCGGATACGGCGGACTGGTCAGTCATATCTGCCAAGTATAGGCTCAATGGCGAGGAAGTTGGAACCATCAACTTGATTGGTCCAAAACGACTGAATTATTCAAAAGTTACCTCAATACTGTCAAGTGTTGTTGGTGAGATCAATAAAAAATTACAAGATACCCATGAGGAGGACGACACGGATGACAGAAGTTGATGACAAAGACCAGGATTTGAAAAATAGACACCGGGCTGCCGACGGCAGTGATTATGTGATGAGCGATTCATTGAATGATGAGGATTTTGAGGAAGCCAGGGATTCTGAAACTGAGGCGATGGCCAAATCTGAAAGAGAGACCATATTGCAAAGGCTTAAGGATGAAGCGGTGTTCAACAAAAAGAAGATCAAAAGTCAGGAAGATGATATCAAACGATTGACCAATGAGGCAGAGGCTTATAAGGACCGCCTGATCCGGCTCAAGGCTGAGTATGACAACTACCGGACCAGAACGGAAAAGGAAAAGTCGGAGATGCTGGCGGTCGGGACTTCCAAGGCCATCAAATCCATCGTTCCCGTCATGGACAATTTGGAGCGGGCACTGCAGACGGAAGCCACCGACCCGGAAGGGATGAAAGAGGGAGTCATGCTGACTTTGGATCAGTTTGCCCAGGCCCTGGCAAAGTTGGGCGTCGAAGAAATCCCTACGCACGAGGGGTTTGATCCAACCTTCCATGAAGCCATCATGCATGAAGTGGATCCGGAACAGAACGCCAATCAGATTTCCGAAGTTTACTTAAAGGGCTATAAGATCGGCGAGAAGGTCATCCGGCATTCCGTGGTCAAAGTAGTCAATTAAAGACAATTGTCCGGCTTATCCCAGGGGATTCGTTAATGAATCATAATTGAAATAAGTCAGGATTGAGATCAGACAGATATAAGATAAGCAGGCAATGTAAGATGTTTTGGGAAAATCGAAGACATTAATCAACAATAATATATACGAAAAGATATTTTCGGGAGGATAAATCAATGGCAAAAGTAATAGGAATAGACTTAGGAACCACCAACTCAGTTGTAGCTGTCATGGAGGCCGGCAATGCGGTAGTTATACCAAACGCTGAAGGCTCAAGGACCACCCCGTCCGTGGTATCATTCCAGCCCAATGGCGACCGTTTGGTTGGTGCCACGGCAAAACGGCAGGCAATCACCAATCCGGAAAACACCTTCGCGTCCATCAAACGGAAAATGGGCACGGATTTCAAAGTGAAGACCGGGGACAAGGAATATACGGCCCCGGAAATATCAGCCATGATCCTGCAGAAGCTGAAAACCGATGCGGAAAGTTACTTGGGCGAAAAAATCACCAAGGCGGTCATCACCGTGCCGGCTTACTTCAATGACAGCCAGCGGCAGGCTACCAAGGACGCCGGCAGGATCGCCGGACTCGAAGTGTTGAGAATCGTCAATGAACCAACCGCTTCAGCCCTGGCCTATGGCATCGACAAGACTCAGGATGCCCACAAGATTTTGGTCTATGACCTGGGCGGCGGAACCTTCGACGTTTCCATCCTTGACCTGGGTGACGGAGTATTTGAAGTTCTGTCCACCAACGGTAACACCAAGCTGGGCGGCGATGATTTTGACCAGAGGATCGTCGACTGGATTGCCGATGAATTCAGAAAGAGCAACGGCATAGATTTAAGGAATGACCGGATGTCCATGCAGAGACTGAAGGACGCAGCGGAAGGAGCCAAGATCGAGCTTTCCTCGGCTACCACCGCACAGATCAACCTGCCCTTCATAACCTCCGACGCCACCGGCCCCAAGCACATCAATATGAGCCTGTCGAGAGCCAAGTTCAATGAACTGACTCAGGATCTGGTCAAGTCCACCCTGCTGCCCATGGAAAAAGCCGTGGCAGATGCCGGCTTGAAATTGTCGGACATCGACAAGGTCATCCTGGTGGGAGGCTCCACCAGAATCCCGGCGGTTGTGGATGAGGTCAAAAACTTTACCGGCAAAGAGCCCACCAAGGGTGTAAATCCCGATGAAGTGGTTGCCTTGGGCGCAGCCATCCAGGCAGGCGTTTTGACCGGCGAAGTCACCGACATCGTATTGCTGGATGTTACACCCCTTACCCTGGGCATTGAGACCATGGGCGGCATCGCTACGGCGGTAATTGACCGGAACACCACCATTCCTGCCAAGAAGAGCCAAATCTTCACCACAGCCGCCGACGGTCAGACATCGGTTGATGTCCATGTCGTCCAGGGTGAAAGAAAAATGGCCATGGATAATAAAACCCTGGGCAGATTCACTCTGTCAGGCATTGCACCGGCACCAAGAGGCATTCCGCAGATCGAGGTTTCCTTTGATATCGACGCCAACGGCATCGTCAAGGTCACCGCAGTGGATAAGGCCACGGGCAAGGAAGCCAACATAACCATCACCGCCTCCTCCAACCTGACCTCGGATGAGATTGATCAGGCAGTGAAGGAAGCTGAGCGGTTTGCCGATGAAGACAGGAAAAAGAAGGAATCCGTGGAAACAAAAAATAATGCCGAGCAGGCAGTTTACCAGACGGAAAAAGCCCTGAAGGATCTTGGCGACAAGGTGGCTGAAAGCGACAAGCAGAAAATCAACGAGAAAATCGAGAAACTGAGAAATCTGAAGGATTCAGAGGATCTGGAAGGGATCAAGAAAGCCCAGGAAGATCTGACCACCAGCTTCTACGAGGTGTCCTCCAAGGCTTATCAGGCCTCGGCTCCGGAAGAGGGCGCAGGCAGCGATGACACATCAGCCGGAAATTCCGGCGCCGGGGAGGCTCCAGGCAGTGAAGGCCCCGATAATGTAGTTGATGCTGACTTTAAGGTTGAAGAAGATAAGTAATCCGATATAATAGATAATCGGAAGATAATTTAGAGCAGGATGAAATCAGGGGGAATCTTCTTCCTGATTCATCTTGAGTTAAGGAGAAAGCGAAATGGCCAATAGAGACTACTATGAAGTGCTGGGGATCCAAAAAGGTGCCACAGATGAAGAAATCAAGCGAGCCTTCAGAAAGCTTGCAATTAAATATCATCCGGACAGAAATCAGGGAAATAAGGATGCTGAGGAACAATTCAAAGAGATCAATGAAGCATACCAGATCCTGTCTGACTCAGAGAAGAGGGCCCATTACGACCAGTTCGGAACCACTGACTTCCAGGGATATGGCCAGGGAGCTGGAACCGGATACGCCGGATATGACTTCTCCGGATTCGGTGACTTGGGGGATATCTTTGGTCAATTCTTTGGCGGCGGCTTCGGCGGCAGCTCAAGGACGCAGAGCCAGACCATCTCCAGGCGGGGTGAAGACCTTGAATATGTCATGGATCTGACCTTCGAGGAAGCCATGAAGGGTGCCCAAAAGGAGGTCCATGTCACCAGTGAAGCCGTCTGTTCGACCTGCAAGGGAACTGGAGCCAAAGATTCCTCGTCGAAAAAGACCTGCACCAAATGTAACGGCGCCGGCCGGGTCAGAGTCCAGAGGCAGACCATGTTCGGCAGCATGATGAGTGAAGCCGTTTGTGATGTCTGCCATGGGGAAGGCGAGATCATTTCCGATCCATGCCCCACCTGCAAAGGCAAAGGCCGGGTCAGAAAAGAGAAAAAGATCACGGTGAGTGTGCCCAAGGGGGTGGACTCCAATAATGTGATCCCACTGCGGGGTCAGGGCAATGCCGGTTACAAAGGCGGTCCGGCGGGGGACCTCCATGTCATATTAAGGGTCAAACCCCACAAGGAATTCGTCCGGCGGGGCACTTCCATATTCATCGATAAACATATTGACATGGCCCAGGCAGCCCTGGGGATCGAAACCCGGGTTCCCACCATCGATGGGGAAGTATCCTACAACATTCCGTCCGGGACACAGTCGGGAACTGTTTTCCGTCTGAAGTCCAAGGGTGTGCCCGTCATCAACTCCAAAAACGATGCCCGGGGAGATCAATACGTCAACGTCATCGTCGACACCCCGAAAAAGCTCAACGAAGCGCAGCGAGCCGCATTAAGGCAGTATCTGGAAGCTTCCGGCCTGCCCATCGAGAAGGAAACGGCGGATTCCCGAAAAAAGAAGTTCGGCGTATTTTAACAGGCTTAGCCGCATTTGATCCATATTCAGGGAGGCTGACCAACAGCCGATGAAGCCATCAGGCCGCGGGAGCCAGGCGCACAAACCCATAAGATGAATGAATAAGGTTTGGTCATAAGGTTTGGCAGACTGGATCATTCATCTTGTTTTTTACTCCGGATCATTCATCTTGCTGGGTACGCTTGTTTTTCACTCGTTTTTACACTTGTTTTACACTTGTTTTTTACTTGGTTTGGTTTTAAGCTAAACTTTGATGAACAGGCATCCCGAAATTTTAAGAAGCACCGGAAAGGATGAAACATAAATGAAGATACTGATAACCAACGATGATGGGATTTCGGCCAGGGGCATTAAACTTCTGACGGAGTCGGCGCTGAAATTCGGCGAGGTATTTGTTGTGGCGCCCATGACGCAGCAGTCGGCGGTATCCCAGGGGATAACGGTCCACAGCCCCATCAGCATAGAAGAATTTGATTATATGGCCGGGACCAGGGCTTGGACCGTGGGCGGCAAACCGGCCGACTGCGTCAAAGTAGCCTTTGAGTACCTCCATTTAAAGCCGGATCTGGTTTTATCCGGGGTAAACGACGGGCCGAACCTGGGAACGGATATTCTTTATTCCGGGACGGTGGCGGCGGCATCGGAAGCCGTAGTCTTCAAAGTGCCATCAGCCGCCATATCCACTGATTTTGGGGCTTTTGAGATCGTGGAGCGCGAATTGGACGATGTCCTGGCTTATTTGATCGCCAATGATCTGCCCCAGCCGGGTATTCTCCTGAATGTTAACTTTCCCCTGAATACCTACGAAAAATCCCGGGGCTTTAAATTTACCAGACAGGGCCACCGGATCTTTTCCGCCAAATACCGCCATGAAGAAGGGTTGTTCTGGCAGGAGGGCAATTGGGTCGACATGGACAATGAAGCTGATACGGATGTCGACGCCTGCGAAAATGGGTTTATCTCGATTTCCCCCTTGGGCATCGACCGGACCGACCAAAGCATATTGGATTCATGGCAAAAGCGGGGGGTGGATCAATGAACGGTGAATGGAACGAAATTAAAATCATAGTCCCAAAGGACCTTCAGGAGCCGGTGGCATCCATCCTCTACGGGATGGATGTCAAGGGGATCTCCATCGAAGATCCGGATGACCTCCTGAAGAGCCAGAAAAGTCCCATCACCTGGGACTTTGCCGATGTCAATCTATTCACGGCAGGCGAAGATTCCGCAGTGATCAAGGCTTATTTTCCGGACACTGATAATATTTTAGAACAGATCAGTCATATCCGGGCAAAGATCGAGGAGCTTTCATCCTTCGGACTGGCCGTCGGGAACTACTCCCTGGATTACATTAAAGTCAACGAAGAGGATTGGGCGACCTCCTGGAAAAAATACTATAAACCAATGCGGATCGGCCGGCGGATTATCATCAAACCCACCTGGGAAGATTATCAGGCTTCGGCGGGGGACATCATTGTGGAAATGGACCCGGGGATGGCCTTCGGGACTGGGACCCACGAGACGACCAAGATGTGCGTGGAAGCCCTGGAGACTTACATGCAG
>CAZOTM010000001.1:0-27474 GCA_964582675.1 uncultured Clostridiaceae bacterium | reverse complement strand
GGACCGGCTCGGGGATTTTAGGCATCACCGCCGCCAAACTGGGGGCAAGGGAAGTCCTTGCCGTGGACTTGGATCCGGTGGCAGTGGATTCAGCTCGAATCAACCTGGCTTATAACCACTTGTCCAAGATGACGGTAAAACAGGGCAACTTGCTGGATGTGGTCAGTGAACCGGCCGATGTGGTCATTGCCAATATCATTGCCGATGTGATCATCATTTTGCTGGGGGATATCAAACGGATCTTATTACCAGGCGGGCTGTTCATCGCCTCGGGCATCATCGATCTGCGGCTGGAAGATGTGTTGGCAGCCCTGGAGAAGGCCGGGATGGAAGTTTTGGAAGTGAAGCGGGAAAATGACTGGTGCTGTACAGTTGCCAGACTAAAACAGGCTTAATCGGGCTGCGATCATGGAGCCGGCAGAAAAATCAAACCGGGAAACCATTTATGTAACACCCAGCTGAGAACCCACCCTGAAAAATCCCTCCTTAAACCACCCAGGCAAAAAACAAACAGGGTGCATACAATGCACCCTGTTCTTACTAACATGTTTGGTTGGTATAATATATATATTATCCTATCTTTTTTACGTTAGCTGCCTGAATCCCTTTAGGACCATCCTCAAGCTCAAATTCTACGATATCGCCTTCATCAAGCGACTTTCTGGTATCATCTGAGATGATTGATCTAAAGTGAACGAAAACATCCTTTTCTCCGGGACAAGCTATAAAGCCATAGCCTTTTTCCTGGTTAAACCACTTTACTGTTCCTTCTTTCATTTCTTCCTCCTTCAGAGGTGTTACCCTCAACTTCCCTTTTATTATAGCATAATAAAACCGGAAATATGTGAATAAATAAAATACATCGGGCAATAAAAACTCCAATCACAGGAAAAAGTAATTTTTGAAGGGTGTTTTTATAAAATAGCCCTCATGGAGACATCATGCACAAATTTTTTACTGAAAATATCGACGGGGACATCGCGGTCATCACCGGGGATGATGTGAAGCACATTTGGAAAGTATTAAGGCTTAAAGTGTCCGACCGGGTGTTGATCAATGACCTGAAGGGCACGGATTATTTGGGGGAATTGATCAAAATCGACAAAGCTGCGGTTCTGGTCAAATTAGATCCGGAAACGGCCGGCAGCTCCGAATCCCCTTTGGCGGTCACCGTTTTCCAGGGCATCCCCAAGGGTCAGAAGATGGACTACATCTGCCAAAAACTCAGTGAATTGGGTGTCAGGCAAATCCTGCCGGTGAGAATGGAGCGGACGATCCCGGAAAACGACAACGAAGCCAAAAAACTCGACCGCTGGAAACGGATCATCCTGGAAGCCTGCAAACAGTCCAAGCGGAGCCGCATCACGGAGATCACCCCCCCGGTGGATCTGGCCGAGGCGATGGAAGCAGCACGGGATTTGGATCTCCTGATCGTTCCCTATGAGGCAGCGGAAGGGGGCGGTTTAAAGGAGCTTGAGGCGAAGATCAAAAGTTCGGCAAGCATCGGCATACTAGTCGGTCCCGAGGGCGGGATCACACCAGGGGAAATTGACCGGCTAAGCCGTGCCGGCGCCCAAATCATTACCCTGGGCCCCAGGATCCTGCGGACAGAGACCTGCGCGCTCTGCGTGGTATCCATCTTACAGTATTTGGCAGGAGATATGGGATAAATGAAAGCAGCCATCGAAACCCTGGGATGCCGGGTAAACATTTATGATTCGGAGGCAATGGCAGAGCTGTTTTTAAAAGACGGCTATGAAATCGTCGCTTTCAATGACAAAGCCGATGTCTATGTCATTAATACCTGTACCGTGACCAATGCCGGGGATAAAAAATCCCGGCAGACCATCTCCCGGGCGAGACGAAACAATCCCGAGGCAGTGATCTGCGTGGTGGGATGCTATGCCCAGGTCGCCGCTGGGAAAATCGCCGCCCTGCCCGGGGTGAACGTGGTGCTGGGGTCCAGAAACAAGGGCCGGGTAGTGGAATTGGCCAACCGGTCAATGGTTACCGGCGAGCAATTCGTTGAAGTGTCGGACATCATGGCGGTCCATGACTTCGAGAAACTGGACATCAGACAGTACCAGGGAAAGACCAGGGCATTTTTAAAAATCCAGGACGGCTGCAACCGGTTCTGCACCTACTGCATGATCCCCTATGCCCGGGGCGGTATTTCCAGCAAGGGGAGAAGCGAGGTCATCGCCGAGGTCAAAGAGCTTGAAGCCAATGGGTTTAAAGAGATCATTCTCTCCGGGATCCATATTTCATCCTATGGCATGGAGCTGGCTCCCCCGAAAACCAATTTATTGCAATTGGACCAGCGTTCCTATGATTTGCTGGATCTCCTGGAGGAAATCGAAAGGAGCTCGAAGATCGAGCGGATCAGGATCGGCTCCATCGAGCCCATGTTCTTTAAAGGGGATCGGCTGCCCCGAATCAGGCAGCTCCACTCATTGCTGTCCCATTTTCATTTAAGCCTGCAGTCGGGCAGTGATTCGGTATTAAAGCGGATGAACCGCCGTTATACCGCCGCTGAGTTTCGCGCCGTGGTGGAGAATTTACGCCGGGAAATCCCTGGAGTATCCATCACCACTGACATCATCACCGGCTTTCCCGGCGAGACGGAAGTCGAGTTTGAAGAAACATGCCGCTTTCTCCAGGAAATCCAGCTGACAAAAACCCATGTATTCAAATACAGCCCCCGGGATGGCACGCCGGCGGCAGGGATGGAGGATCAAATCCCGGAGGACGTCAAAGAGGCGAGAAGCCGGAGGCTGATCAGCTTATCAGAGCAAAATGAATTACAGTTTATTGAAAATCACAGAGCAGGGACACACCGGGTACTTTTTGAGAATCCTCACCAGGGGATCTATACGGGTTATACCGAGAACTACATCGCAGTCAGGCTGAAATCTGAGGCTGACTTGACCGGCCGGATCCTCCCGGTCAAAATAACCCAAGCCGCTTTGCCTTACTCGGATTGTACTTTAATTGTTTAAATGACAATGCAGGAAAATGGATATATAATATAAGGGTAAGCAATAATAAGTGCGGGACATTGATTCAATGGAATAGGAGGTGTAGAAATGGATTGTATATTCTGTAAAATTGCCAAAGGTGAGATACCTTCTGAAATTATATTTGAAGACGACGACTGCGTGGCGTTCAATGACGTAAATCCTCAGGGGCCGGTACATTTTCTGGTAGCTCCCAAAAAACACATCAGCTCTTTGGCCGAAATGACCGAGGAGGATGAAGCGCTGTTAGGGCACATGCTCACAGTTGTTTCCATCCTGGCCTATGAAAAAGGCTTGAATGACAAGGGCTATCGGGTCGTCAACAACTGCGGCGCCGACGGCGGACAAACGGTCGAACATCTTCATTTTCATGTAATCGGCGGCAGACATTTGAATTGGCCTCCGGGCTAGAAGGTGTTGACGAAAACACATTGAGTGATGTATAATTACTTTTGTGTTATTTTGCCCCGCGGGGCTAGAAATTTTATATTTTGTGCTAGCGGAGGGAGGGATAAATAATGTCAGAAATCAAAGTCGGTGAGAACGAGACACTAGAGTCTGCTCTCAGAAGATTTAAGAAAAAGTGCGCAAGGGCTGGTGTACTTAGTGAAGTCAGGAAAAGAGAACACTATGAAAAGCCAAGCGTGAAGAGAAAAAAGAAGTCAGAAGCAGCCAGAAAGAGAAAGATTAAGTAATCTTTAGCTGGAGGTATTGATAAATGACTATTAAGGAAAGACTCCAAACTGACTGGATCACAGCAATGAAGGAGAGGGATAAGGATTTAAGCTCGATTTTGAGTATGGCCAAGGCGGCGATCCTCCAGGTTGAAAAAACGGATAACCGTAAGGTTGAAGATTCCGAGGCTGTCGAAATCCTTGCCCGGGAAATAAAGCAGCGACGTGAGACCATTCCTGAATTTGAGCGGGGTAAACGTCAGGACCTTGTTGATAAGGCTAACTATGAGATAGGGAAACTGCTTTTGTACATGCCCAGTCAGCTGAGTGAATCAGAAATCACCCGGCTGATCAGGGAAAATGCCGAAGCACTGGGCGCAAATAACATAAAAGATATGGGGAAACTGATGGGTGCAATCAGACCATTGACCACCGGAAGAGCGGATGGACGATTCGTCAGTGACCTTGTAAAAAAATTCTTAAGTGAACAAAAATAGGACTTGTCATCACGACAAGTCTTTTTTGTTTGTTTTGTAGTAAAATGAAAGTATGATTATGACGGAGGACGGAGACATGTTAAATATTGAGAATACCCAAGACTCGTTTGTGATCCGGGAGGAACTCCTCCGGAAGCTGAATGAAGCCTTGGACAGGGTTTGTGAAGGGGAAGGGGTACTTTATGAGCCGGAGGTCAGCGTCTATTTTGTGGATGACCCCACAATTGCTGAATATAACGCCACCTACCGGAATATCCCGGCGGCAACTGATGTCCTGTCCTTCCCCGGATTGCTCTATCCGCAGGGAATGACGTTCCAATCCGTCTATAACGAAGACAACCTGTTGGACCATATGTTCAATGAAGACCGTTTGATCTTGGGCGATGTTGTGATTTCAGGCGACCGAGTGGAGAGCCAGGCCTTGGAATACGGTCACTCCACCTTGCGGGAGGCGGTCTTTTTATTCGTCCATTCCATCCTCCACCTCTTGGGTTACGATCATATGGAGGATGCGGACAAACAGATCATGAATGCCAAGGAAGATTTTTATATGAGCAGTCTGGGAGTTGAGCGGTAATGAAGAGACGAGGGATCACTGACAGCTTTAATTATGCCATCACCGGCTTGATTCATGCCATCCGGACCCAGCGGAATATGAAAATCCATGTTCTCACAGCCATTGGGGTTATCCTGGCATCCTTATCCTTCGGCATTTCCAAGACGGAGACAATCCTCTTGTGTCTTACCATCACCCTGGTGATCGCTGCCGAATTGTTCAATACCGCAGTGGAAAGCGCTGTGGATGCAACGACCAACTACTATCATCCCCTGGTCAAGGTCGCCAAGAACACGGCGGCGGCGGCAGTCCTTGTCACAGCCATCAATGCCTTATTGGTGGGGATCCTGATTTTTTGGCGGCCCATCACCACCATGACCTATACCGGGATCACCGTGGTGAAACAAAGCAGTCCTTATCTGGTGGCGGCCATTTTGGGGATCATCTGTCTGGTGGTACTGTTTATCAAGGCCCAGGTTGGCGAGGGGACACCCCTGCGGGGCGGAATGCCTTCCGGACACACGGCAGTGGCTTTCGGCATGGCCACGATGATCAGCTACGTCTCCGGCAACCCGGTGATTATTACCCTTTCATTCATCCTGGCGGTCATCGTTGCTCAAAGCCGGGTGGATTCCAGGGTCCACACGTTCTGGGAAGTTCTGGTGGGCGCAATGATTGGCCTGCTGACGACGGTATTGATATTCAGGATATTTGGCTATTGAGAAGGAGTTAAGGGTTCATGAAAAATATCGAGGAAGCGGTCCGGGTAAACTTGGTCAAGGAAGCCCTTCGAAAAAAAGCTCAGGCTTATGTGCCCTATTCCCATTTTCATGTCGGGGCGGCCGTCCTGACGGAAACGGATCAAATCATCGGCGGGTTCAATATTGAAAACGCATCCTATGGGGCAACCAATTGCGGGGAACGGACGGCCATCTTCAGTGCCCTCAACCAGGGGGCAAAAAAAATCCGGGCCATCGCCATTGTGGGGGATGCCGCAGAGTATACTTATCCCTGCGGCATCTGCCGCCAGGTCATGATCGAATTTATGGATCCGGACGGGGAAGTCATTATCGCCAGGGATCCTGGAGACTACAAAATATATCAGTTGAAAGACCTCCTGCCCGGGGCGTTTACCAAGGCAGATCTGTCAGTCAGTCAAGACAAGGAGTAATATGTTTAAATCAGGATATGTAACAATCATCGGCCGGCCCAATGTGGGCAAATCTACCTTGATCAACAGTTTAATGAAGGAAAAGCTGGCGATTGTTTCCGACAAGCCGCAGACTACCAGGACCACCATGCGGGCAATATACAACGATGAGGAGTCCCAAATCATTTTTGTGGATACACCGGGGATGCATAAGCCCAAACATAAGCTGGGGGAGTATATGGTCGGTAATGCGACGGAAGCCGCATCGGATGTGGATCTGATCGTGTTTATGACGGAGCCCGCCGATACCATCGGACCAGGGGATAAATACATCACGGACCTCCTTAGGGAAAAAGCCTCGCCGAAAATCCTCGTCATCAATAAGATGGATGAGGTCCCTCCGGAAAAAATGGCGAAAACCCTCCAGCTCTATTCGGATGAAATCAATTTTGATGAAATCATCCCCATATCCGCATTAAAAGGCAAAAATGTGGATCAGCTGTTGAAGCTGATGAAAAAATATCTGCCGGAGGGTCCCAAGTATTATCCCACGGA
The DNA here is from genome assembly GCA_964582675.1 of uncultured Clostridiaceae bacterium. Taxonomy (GTDB): domain Bacteria; phylum Bacillota; class Clostridia; order Clostridiales; family Clostridiaceae; genus JG1575. Next base: position 21,025 of record CAZOTM010000001.1, on the reverse strand, counting down.
CATCATGGCCGACATCCAGGAAAAATTCATCGTCTCAGAAACAGTCCGGGAAAAGGCCCTGCGACTTTTAAGCGAAGAGGTGCCCCACGGGATCGCCGTGGATGTCCTATCCATGAAGGAAAGAGCCGATGGCAGTCTGGACATCGAATGCGATATTATTACGGAAAAGGAATCCCACAAACCAATCATCATCGGCAAGGGCGGCCAGGTATTGAAAAAGATCGGCTCCTACGCCAGGGAGGACCTGGAACGGTTCTTCCGCACCAAGGTCAATTTAAAGCTGTTTGTCAAAGTCCGCAAGGACTGGCGGGATAATCCGGGATATCTGAAGGAATATGGATATAAGCGGGATAAATAATGGAGCTGCTTAAAATTAAGGGCATCATATTAAAGACCATGGATTATAAGGAACGGGATAAGCTGGTCCACATTTTCTCGGAAGAAAAAGGCCGCCTGACCCTGATTGCCAAAGGCGCCCGGGGCAGGAATTCCAAATACACCAGCAGCCTGATGGCCATGAATATCTGCGACTTTGTGATCTTCACCGGCAGGACCATCCACAATTTAAATGAGCTGAATGTCTGCCATACCTTTCCCGATTTAAAAACCGATTACGAAATCATGACCCATGCCATGTATTTTCTGGAACTTTGCGATATCGCCATGCCGGACGGGGAAATCAATCCCGGCTACTTCATGGATTTGATCAAAGGGCTTTATCTGTTGGAATCAGGTTCCCTGGACTTAAGTACATTGACGAGGGCGTTTGAATTAAAAACCCTGATCCGGACGGGGAATTATCCGGACCCGGAACTGCATGGGTCCAAAATGACCAGAAGCGCCAGGGATGTGGTCCACTTCATGATGAATAAAGGATTGGAAGAATTGATCAAAATTTCACCTGGGGCAGCGGACTTGGATGCCATTGCAGGATTGACCGAGGAGTTGTTGAAAGACAGTTTCCAAAGAAAACCAAAATGTCTTGAAATACTAAAAGAAAGCTACTGATTAGGAGGCAATGAATGGACAACAACCTGTTATCCAATGTGGATGAAGTAAGAAAGCGAGTTCGGGTTTCATACCGACAGGCATGGGAAGCCCTTGAAAAGAACGATCAGGACGTTTTAAAAACGATCATCGAACTGGAGGATAAACCCTTGGACAATATCGTTGAGCTGTCGCAAAGGACCCTGGACCGGGTAAGACAGGAACCTTACTTCATTTTAAGGAGAAAAGGCAAGACGCTGGTCAAAGCGCCGGTGATCGCCGGGGCAGCCGCTGCAGTGGTAGGCATCATGAAACCAAAAATACTCCTCCTGGGGATTGCCGGTTTGATTTTATCCGGGACGGATGTGGCGTTGGCCTATAACGACAAGGAAATGAGTTTTAATGAGTCATTCCAAAAGAAATCCGGAGAAGTCACCAAATCGGTGCAAAAGAGAAAAGCTGACTTGGAGCTGAAATACTCCGAAATGAAAGAGGCCGTCTTTTTAAAGGATATCAGGGATGGCGGGGATAAATATTACACAGTCAGGCTTTAGCCGGTGAGTCCTGGGGCTGATAAGCCAATGCAACGAAATAAACCAGCTGGGCATTTTCCCGGATCCTTCAACTTCAAAGAGGGATTCGGGAGAGCTTTTTTACTGGCTGTTTTCTCGATTTCCGTTATCGATCCCGCTGTAATGTTTCTTGGTGGTTGATATGGATTGAGCCGGGCTGGCTGTCTGACTTTAGCCTTAGATCTGGTCGGCAGAGTATCGGTGGAATCTTTTTTTATTTTCCAACCAAACCCATTGCCTGGGCCCTGGTATGGGAATCAACCAGGAAAGTTCAGGGGCTGGTTGGGTTTGTATAAACAACTGAGGGCTTGTTGGATCTGACTAATTTCCATGTCCATTGCGGAAAATGATTTACTGCGGCAAAACGGACCTTCAGTGAGAAAATGGAAAAACCAGGGCTGGTTCAATCAAGAACTGAAAACTGAAAACGTGTAGATCCGAATGATTTTTCTTGTTGTCAAAAAAGATATAATTGGTGAGAATTATTATTAAACATAGATTAAACACCGGTGTTTATGCTATAATTGATAAGGCTTCAGGTAATATTATTGATGTTAAGGCATCGATATTAACATAACAGGATAAAATCAAGAGATGAATGAGTGAGGTAGAGAATGGAAAACAAGAAATATGTATACCTTTTTAAAGAGGGCAGCGCTGCAATGAAAAGTCTCCTTGGCGGCAAGGGGTCCAATCTGGCAGAAATGACCGGATTGGGGATCAGGATACCCGAGGGGTTCACGGTAACAACCGAAGCCTGCACCAAATACTACGAGGATGGAAAAGTCATCGCTGAAGAAATCATTCAGGAAATCAACAAATCCATGGCCATCCTGGAAGAACAAACCGGCAAAAAATTCGGCGGTGAAAAAAACCCGCTGTTGGTTTCTGTACGGTCCGGCGCCAGAGCTTCCATGCCCGGAATGATGGATACAATCCTGAACCTGGGTTTGAATGAAGACACTGTCAAGGTCCTGGCCAAGGAAACCGCCAATGAGCGATTTGCCTATGACTCCTACCGGCGGTTCATTCAAATGTTCGCTGACGTAGTCATGGATGTCCCCAAGAAAAGCTTTGAGGATATCATGGACGAAATGAAGGAAGCCAGGGGGGTCAAGAACGATACCGATCTTAATGCCGAAGACCTGAAAGTCCTGGTGAAAGAATTCAAAGCCCATTACAAAGTGGTAAAGGGTGAGGACTTCCCGGAAGATCCCCATACCCAGCTGATCGAAGCGATTACCGCCGTATTCAGATCCTGGGATAATCCCAGAGCCAATGTTTACAGAAGACTCAATGAAATCCCTTATTCATGGGGAACCGCCGTTAATGTCCAGTCCATGGTATTCGGCAACAAAGGGGATACTTCGGGAACAGGGGTTGCCTTCTCCAGAAATCCATCCACCGGAGAAAAGCAGGTATTTGCCGAATATCTGATGAATGCCCAGGGCGAAGACGTGGTAGCCGGTATCCGGACACCATCACCCATTAAGGAACTGAAAGTTCAGATGCCCAAACTCTATGAGGAGTTCATTGGCATTGTAAATATCTTAGAATCCCATTACCGGGACATGCAGGACATGGAATTTACCATTGAAGAAGGCAAACTTTACTTCCTTCAGACCAGAAACGGTAAAAGAACTGCCCAGGCAGCCCTGAAAATCGCCGTTGATCTGGTTAAGGAAGGCATGAACACCAAGGAAGAAGCCCTGTTAAAGGTTGACCCAAAACAGCTTGACTCCCTGCTCCATCCGGCGTTTGAAACCAAGGCTCTTGCAGAAGCCAAGGTCATCGGCAAAGGTCTTCCTGCTTCACCGGGAGCAGCTTCCGGTAAAATTGCCTTTACGGCTTTGGAAGCTAAGGAAAGACACGAGAAGGGTGAGAAGATCATCCTGGTCAGACTGGAAACATCACCGGAAGATATTGAAGGCATGGTGGCCGCTGAAGGTATTCTCACCGTCAGAGGCGGTATGACTTCACATGCCGCTGTTGTGGCCAGAGGAATGGGAACATGCTGTGTTGCCGGCTGCGGCGACCTTCTGGTCAGCGAAAAAGACCGGACCGTTAAGGTCAATGGTCTGGTTCTCACCGATGCAGACTACATTTCTCTGGACGGATCCACTGGAACGGTCTACGCCGGAGAAATCGACACCATGGACCCGGAGATCCACGGCGATTTCGGAGTCTTTATGGAATGGGCTGATGAAAAGAGAAAATTAAAAGTCAGAACCAACTCGGATACCCCCCATGACACAATCCAGGCAGTCAACTTCGGTGCCGAGGGCATAGGCCTTACCAGAACCGAGCATATGTTCTTCGCTGGCGACCGGATCCCGGCCATGAGAGAAATGATCATTGCGGAAACGGAAGAAATGAGAAGAAAAGCCCTGGCTAAGCTTCTCCCCATGCAAAAGCAGGATTTCAAGGGCATCTATGAAGCCCTGGAAGGCAGACCAGCCACCATTCGGTTCCTGGACCCGCCGCTGCATGAATTCCTGCCCACCCATGAGGAAGATATTGTGGCTTTGGCTGCTGAAATGGGGATCTCCATTGAAGCGATCCACAACAAGATCGAATCACTCCATGAATTCAACCCCATGATGGGTCACAGAGGCATCCGTTTGGCCGTAACTTACCCGGAAATCGCTGAGATGCAGACCAGAGCCATCATCGAAGCGGCCATCGAAGTAAGACGGGAAAAGGGTTATGATATCGTTCCGGAACTGATGCTGCCACTAATCGGCGAAGTAAAGGAAATGAAGTATGTCAAGGATATCGTAGTCAAGGTCGCCGATCAGATCATCAAGGAGTCCGGAGAAGATCTCAAGTATATGGTCGGTACCATGATCGAGATTCCCAGAGCCTGCGTAACGGCCGACCTCATTGCCAAGGAGGCTGAATTCTTCTCCTTCGGTACCAACGATTTGACACAAATGACCTTTGGTTTCTCCAGGGATGACGCCGGTAACTTCCTGAATTCCTACTACGAAACCAAGATATTTGAGTTCGATCCATTTGCCAGACTGGACCAGGTCGGTGTCGGCAAGCTGGTGGAAATGGCCGTGGAACTGGGAAGAAAAGCCAGACCGGACATTAAGCTGGGTGTTTGCGGAGAACATGGCGGCGACCCATCCTCAGTGGAGTTCTTCCACAAGGTTGGACTAGACTATGTATCCTGTTCACCTTTCCGGGTGCCCATTGCAAGATTAGCGGCTGCCCAGGCCCAGATCAGATTCCCCAGAAAATAGTTATCCGCCTGCACTCAAGTCGGCCCAGACGACCCGGACAGGCTACCCCAGGGAGATAATTTAACTGCATAATTCTAAAACACAAGGGGAGGGTATTTTGGTACCTTCCCCTTGTGTGTATTTTTTATTACGGTTGCTGTGTGTGGTCTAGTGTGTTTTACAAAGGGGAATCGATGGATGAGTAATATTCCCCCGGGATCTCGGTAAATTTTTTTGTAAAATTCAGCATAATTGGGGAAAGCTGAATAAATAACGTAAAAATTAGAATAATTAAAACTGATATGTCAACCTCATCATGGAAGGGGATTGAAAGATAAAAAAAGTTAAAATATTTATTATTTTATAATAAAACAGTAAATAATTTCCCTGTGAATGAATAAATAAAGGGTTTTCCAAACCTTATGCAGAATAATTAGTTATGGAGGGCGACTATGAATATCAGAGAAAGATCCGAGTATTTTGAAGATATAATACTGATCCCAGAAGCATCCCACGCCAAGGATTCAGCCGGGCGGGATCGTCAGGAGGAGCCTGAGGATTACCGGACCTGTTTTATGATCGACCGGGACCGGATCATCCATTCCAAGTCTTTCCGTAGATTAAAGCACAAGACCCAGGTATATATCAGAACCTCGGGGGATCATTACAGAACCAGACTGACCCATACCCTGGAAGTTTCGCAGATCGCCAGAACGGTTGCCCGAGGCTTACAGTTGAATGAGGACCTCACGGAAGGGATCACCCTGGGTCACGATATTGGCCATGTGGCGTTTGCCCACAATGGGGAAGAGGCGCTCAACGGATTGCTGGAGGGAGGCTTTCGCCACTATGAACAGTCGGTCAGGGTTTTGACGAAACTGGAAAACGATGGCCGGGGCTTAAATCTTACCAAAGAAGTCCTGGAAGGGATTATGCTCCATTCAGGCATTGGCAGGGGTCCCCAGGGCTCCCTGGAAGCACAGGTTGCGAAATACTCGGATAAGATCGCCTATGTCAATCATGACATCGATGATTCTATCCGGGCCGGGATGCTTAATCTGGAGGATATCCCGGAGGAGTTTTTTCAAGTCCTGGGTTATACCCACTCGAAGCGGATCGATACGCTGGTCAGGGCTTTGGTGGAGAAAACCAACCACAACCTGAGGGAGGGCAAAAAAGCCGTCAGCCTGCCGGAAGACGTGGGAAATGCCCTCATGGGACTTCGCCGCTTTATGTTCGATAATGTTTATTTGGGGGAAGCCCAGAAGGATCAGCGGGATAAAGCGATTTTCATCCTTGAAAATTTATTTGCCTACTTTCTGAAAAGACCGGAAGCCATGCCACCCCTTTATCTTAGGATCATCGAAACTGAGGGTGAACGGAGGGCTGTGGCCGACTACATCGCCGGTATGACTGATGATTTCGCCATCATGCTTTTCGAAAAGCTGTTCATACCCAAAATCATATTTTAATAAGCAGCCAGGCTGAACGGCACTGAATAATCGCAATATCGCAGCACCTTAACCAGCGCAGGGTAATAGCGGCTTAATGGCGCTCAATCAACATGGCGCTCAATCATGGATTGATTGATTTTAATAAATTTGGTATAATAAAGGTTCGCAATAATGTCACAGTGAGGGTTGATCCATGGTAAAAATTCCGGAGGAGATTATTGAACGTATAAAAGAACAGAACGATATTGTTGATATAGTTTCCGAAAGCGTTCGGCTCAAACGATCCGGGCAGAATTACACCGGCCTATGTCCTTTTCACAGTGAGAAAACCCCATCCTTCATAGTATCCAGGCAAAAACAGATTTATAAGTGCTTCGGCTGCGGCGAGGGAGGCAATGTGATCACCTTCCTGATGAAGACCCGGAAGCTGACCTTTGAGGAGGCTCTGCGGGAATTGGCCAAGCGCTCAGGCATTGCCATTCCGGAGGGATCGGAACAGGCAGCCGATTTAAGGTTAAAAAAAGATATTCTGGAGAATATCAACAAAGCCGCCGCCCGATTTTATTATGAAAACCTGAAAAAGGACAAAGCAGCCCAGGAGTACCTGGCTAACCGAAACATTCAGCCAGCCACCATTATTAAATTCGGCATCGGGGTATCGGACAAGTCATGGGACAGCCTCTACCGGCATCTCCTGGGCCTTGGCTTCAAGGCTGAGGATATTTGGGAATCCGGTCTTATGAGCGGGATGGATAAAGGGAAGTGTTACGACCGGTTTCGGGGCAGACTGATGTTTCCCGTGTTTGATTACCGGGGCCGGGTCATCGGGTTTGGCGCCAGAGTTTTTGATGATTCAAAACCAAAGTATCTGAACAGTCCGGATACCCTTTTATTCAAGAAGGGCACCAACCTTTACGGGTTGAACCTCTATGCCAAGTCCAGGCGGAATGATGAGGACACCTTGATCATTGTCGAGGGGTATATGGACTGTATTGCCCTGCATCAAGCGGGCATCACCAACTCGGTTGCCGCACTGGGGACCGCCTTTACCGTTGCCCAGGGGAGGCTCTTGAAGCGCTATGTCAAGAAGGTCATCATCTGTTTTGATGCCGATGCGGCAGGTCAGATGGCGACCTTGAAAGGTCTGGAAGTCCTCCTTAGCGAGGGCTTTGAGGTGAAGATTCTCCGAATCCCTGACGGCAAAGACCCGGACGAATATATCAAGGTCCATGGCAGCGACGGGTTCAAAGATCTTTTAAAAAAGGCTTTGAGCTTGACGGATTTTAGGCTGCTGTCAGCCAGGGACGGCCTGGATCTGAAAATCGAAGAAGACAAGATCAAGTTTTTCAAGAAAGCTGTGCCCATTTTAAAAGAGCTCAGTGAAATCGAGAAGGATGTCTACGTCATGAAGCTTTCGGAACAGTCCGGGGTGACCCGGGATTCCATCATGGCCATGGTCAAGGGCAATGAAGTCCAAAGGCCCAGACTCATATCCAGGACGCCCATCGAGTTTGTGGAATCCGGCCAGATCAAAGCCGAACGCTACCTCCTGAATCTTTTATTCAAGGGGAATCGAAAGGTTTTGACAGCCCTGGGTCAGGATGAAATGGCGACCCGGATCCATCGCAGGATTTTCGATCTGTTGAAAAACTATCCAGGGGACAGGGAAAGCGTTTCTTCCCACATCCAGTATCATTTGACGGAAGCGGACGAAATTTCCGAATGGGTCCTCATCGAATCCATCGATGATCTGCCGCCGGATATCCAGGAGGATAAATTGATCCAGGATTATGCGGGGACGGTTAAATATTTTAACTTAAAGAATAAGCAAAGACAATTATTAAACGAGATCAGGGAACTGGAGAATCAGGGCAGAACGCATGAGTCATTGGAACTTGCGAAAGAGCTCATTGACCTTCAGAAAGAACTGGGAGGTAATTAAATGGTGGGATCGATCGATAAGAATATCAACCTGGAAAAACAGGTGGATCTGGATAGGGACTTTATTAACTCAATCGTCAACAGACTCCTGGATAAGGCAAAAAAAACCCATTCACTGACGGCCAAGGAAATCAATGATGACCTGGAAGATGTTGATGTCACACCGGAACAGATCGAACGGATCTATGACGGCTTGGAAGCAATGGGTGTGGAAGTGGTCCATGAAAATCAGGAAGCGGAGCACGAAGAAGAAGAACTTGATGTGTCCATCCCGGAAGGGGTCTCCATCGACGACCCGGTGAGGATGTACCTGAAGGAGATCGGCAAAGTACCCCTCCTCAACTCAGAACAGGAAGTGGCTTTGGCCAAACTGATTGAGGCCGGTGATGAAGTAGCCAAGAAAAAGCTGGCAGAAGCCAACCTTCGATTGGTTGTTTCCATTGCCAAGCGTTATGTGGGCAGAGGGATGCAGTTTCTGGATCTGATCCAGGAGGGGAATCTTGGACTGATCAAAGCAGTTGAAAAATTTGATTTTACCAAGGGCTTTAAATTCTCCACCTATGCCACCTGGTGGATCCGACAAGCCATAACCAGAGCCATTGCCGATCAAGCAAGAACCATCCGGATCCCGGTCCATATGGTGGAGACCATCAATAAACTGATTCGAATCGAGCGTCAGTTGATCCAGGAATTAGGCCGAGCCCCACAGCCTGAGGAAATCGCCAAAATGATGGAGATGCCGGCAGATAAGGTCAGAGAAATTATGAAAATCGCCCAGGAACCAGTCTCCTTGGAAACACCCATCGGAGAAGAGGAAGATTCCCATCTCGGCGACTTCATCGAAGATGATGCAGCTCTGGCACCGGCTGAAGCCGCAGCCTTCACCATGTTGAAGGAACAGCTCATCAGCGTATTGGATACATTGACCCCCAGGGAAGAAAAAGTCCTCCGCCTCAGATTCGGTCTGGATGATGGAAGAGCCAGGACCCTGGAAGAAGTGGGCAAGGAGTTTAATGTAACCAGGGAAAGGATCCGGCAGATCGAAGCCAAAGCATTGCGAAAATTGCGCCATCCTTCCAGAAGCAAGAAGCTGAAAGACTATCTGGACTAAAAATGTAAGGGAGCCAAACTTGAAGTAAAAAATAGAATCCGGGCATCATGCCGGAAAAAAACCGCTCTCCCAGAGAGCGGGTTTTTTCCGGTTTATCAGGCAGCTGAGGCATAATTATAAAGACCGGCTGCCAGTTCATTATTCACTGATTGTCAACAACTCGGTCAGGGCAATGAAAAAGATTGGTGCTATAATCAACTGTATAAATCCTTGGGGAGGGAAGACAATGGACTTCAGACCGGAAAAGAGCAATTTGAGAAACAGCCTGCTCCTGATATTGATATTTCTTGATATTTCACTCCTTCTGTTGTTTGATTTCTTTCCCTCCATGGCCACCAGAGTGGGGATCGGCTTCCTGTTTCTGTTCAGTAATGGATTTGCTATTTATTATATTGCCCTGCTGTCAACCTTAAAATACCGATTGACGGAGGATTTGCTCATAATTTCCGGAGCGTTCAATATCAAGTATATCAAGATCCCGATCCAGGAGATCGAATCCTACTCAAGATCCATCACCCTGCTCAATAAGTACGGCAATCTGGGTCTTTCCTCCAATCGGTTCTGCATCGGCAGAGGCCATGACAACAATGGTGAAAGTGCAGAGCTCTTCATAACATCATCCAGAAAAGCCGTATTTTTGCATACCACCCTGGGGAATTTCGGGATTTCCCCGGGAATGGCGGATGAATTCATCAGTCGGTTAAGAGCTTTGGGGATCCCTGATCGCCGGACTGAAAAACGAGCGAGCCGATCGGATTTCGGTATGGAAAAAGCCGCCATGAATCAGCTGGCCATTTATTCCTTTATTTTGATCGGATTTCTGCTGTTTATACCCATCTCTCTGAATCTGGTAGGGTTCATGCCGGAACTTGTCGAAGTTTCGGTTTTGGGTTTGCGGGGTGAGTATCTGACACTCATCCGCTACCTTGAAACAGTCATGACCAGGGTATTGATTGCCATATCCATTACTTTATTTTTCTATTTCTCCGCCAATCTGATGTCTGAAATCCTAGGGAAATATTATTATCAGTTGATGTTTATTTCCATCGCACTAACCAGTATATTCCTATTGCTGGAAATTAACACGATCATCGGCATTTTACTGTAAATGATCTTCTGAGATTTGAAACGGCTTGGAAATTAAATCACCTTCCAAGGTGAAAAAAGTTAAAAGTTGAAAAATACGAAGTTGAAAAATAAGAAAAGGTGAAAAGATGAAACTCAATGACAGACTTGAAAAATTGATCGAATTGACCGATCCCTGTGAAAGTATAGCTGATATCGGGACGGATCATGGATATGTTCCAGTGGAGCTGATCAAACGAAAAAAAGTCAAGCTGGCGATCGCCTCAGACATTAACCCCCAACCGCTGCAAAAGGCAGTCACCCTGGCCAATCAGCAGGAAGTGTTCCACCAGATGGAATTCAGATTGGGAGACGGTCTTAAGGTATTGAAGCCGGGAGAAGTAACGGGCGTCATCATTGCCGGAATGGGGGGAGAAATGATCAAACAGATCATCATCGAAGCGCCTCTGGCAGTGGAACAATTACGGTTCATGGTCCTCCAGCCGGCACAGAATCCGGAAGTATTAAGGGAATATATCTATAATGGGCACTACACCATAATATCCGAGAATCTGGTCAGAGATGAGGATGGCAGATTTTATGAGTATTTTAAGGTTAGATATAATCCAGATGTCCTGGGATTTTCCCATAAGCCAATGGATTATGAATTGAGTCCGGTACTGATCCATCACAAGGATCCGCTGATCAGAGATTTTGTGATCAATAAAATCAAAGAACTGGACCATATCAAAGCCAAATTGGATCTTCGATATGCTTCCTCCAGGGAAAAAGCTGCCGAATTGGATCAGAAACTGACTTATTACGATGAGGTGCTGAAATGGCTGTAACACTAAGAGAAATCATGGATATCCTCGATGCGGCCGCTCCCTGCGGTTTGGCCGAGGCCTACGACAACCCCGGGTTGGCAGTGGGCGGGGCATCATCGGAAATAAAAGGCGTTTTGATCGCCATGGATGTGACCCGGGAAGTGATCGGGGAAGCGATCAGCCTGGGGGCGAATTTGATCATCACCCATCACCCCCTGTTGTTTGCCAGACCTTATTCCATAACCAGCGAAACCACCCTGGGAGATAATATCCTGACCCTGGTCAAACACGGAATCAGTGCCTATTCAGCCCATACCAATCTGGATAAAGCCAGAGGCGGCATGAATGATGTTATCATGGAGATCCTGGGGCTTACACCCTATACGGACCTGGGCGGTGCAGATTCCCAGGGAATCGGCAGAATCTGTGATGTGCAAGCCACAACCCTGCGGGAGCTGATCGAACGCACGGCGGCTAAGCTGGAGGCTAAGACCATAAGGTATGCCGGGGATTTGGACAGACAGATAACCAAAGTGGCCGTCATCAACGGAAGCGGTGGGGATTTTATAAAGCTCAGCCGGGAAAACGGTGCCGATGCAGTCATAACCGGGGATACTAAATACCATGATGTACTGGATGCCCTGGAATGGGGAACCTGTGTGATCGATCCGGGACACTTTAATACAGAGTGGATCGTATTTATCGAGGTGATGAGAAGAGTAGAAGCCAATGTGGAAGCTAAGTGCGGTTCCATCCCCTGGTGGATCGCCAAAACCTCCAGAGATGCCTTTCAAGTCTATACCAACAAAAGGATCATTTGATTCGTCCATTTGGCTGTGTCCATAAATTCACTCACTTACTAATGCTGTTACCATGATAATTATTTTGATTCATCCAACATTGTTCCTGAGGTATTTTCGCAATGCCTGATCCCTAATAGTAAGAGCCCAGGTAAAGAGCCCAGGTAAAGAGCCCAGGTAAAGAGCCCAGGTAAAGAGCCCAAGTAAAGAGCCCAGGTAAAGAGCCCAGGTAAAGAGCCCAGGTAAAAAGCCCATAATCACAGCACACATACAAGGTGACATTATCACAGACCATCAACAGTTATAATCATGGTTATTGACAAATAGCACAAAGAATCATATGATTAAAAGTACTGAGTAAGCCAGATAATCGCTGCTAATTTATTAGGAGAGGAAAGTCCGGGCTCCATAGGGCAGGGTGCTGGGTAACTCCCAGTGAGGGTGACCTTAAGGAAAGTGCAACAGAGAGATACCGCTGTTTTACAGTAAGGGTGGAAAGGTGAGGTAAGAGCTCACCAGCACATTGGCGACTTTGTGGCTATGTAAACCCCACCTGGTGCAAGGCCGAATAGGGGGACATTTTGGAGCTGCCCGTTCCGTCCCCGGGTGCGCCGCTTGAGCCATATAGAAATGTATGGCCTAGATAGATGATTATCAAATACAGAACTCGGCTTACAGACTTACTCAGTGTAAAGGGACTTTCAAGTCCCTTTACTTAAAATGCAATTTCATTGATTCCAGCTTTGAGCGGCAGCTTAAAGATTCAGGAGGCAGATATGGATAGAGATAAAAAATATCAACTAATTCTTGGCGCATTTCTCGTGGTTTTGATCCTATATATGAGCAGTATGGCTTATGGTACATACAATGGCAGTATTGAAACTGAGGATCCGAAGAACTACTCCACGACCTCAACCCTGCCGATGGAGACTACGTCGGAGGGTGCCTCCACGACTGCACCGGAGACCACCCCGGAGACCACCCCGGAGAGTGTGACGGACACAGAAACGACCGATTAACAGATCAGCCTGATCAGAGTCCCTATACATCCCTGTTTTAGAACGAAGGTACGAGGAGAGATATCATGAGAATGTTGGTTAAGTATACAGCCTATGTTGATTTCGATCAAAATGGCAAAGAAACGGATCGAAGCTATTATTTATCCTTCGTGAATAAGGATGATGTTATGGATATACCCTTTGAGTCGCTTGCAGAAATGATGGATTCTGCCTCAAAATATCATATTGCGGAATATGTGCAAAGTGATGACTTTATCGCCAAAGCCGGTGTGTACGATGATTATGAAGAATTTTTCAAAGGCGTGGACGTCCTGGTTCTCTATGATGAGGCGATCCCGGTTAAGTTTTTTCCTGAGAAACATGATTGACACCAACCCTAAACCGACGGGTATAAAAACCATGAATCGGAAAGCGGTGAACATAACAGCCATGACTGTAAGGGGCATCGTCTTCCCCTTGTTAGCCATGGCTGTTTATTTTATCTTCACCTGGGTGGAACCGAATTCTGGGATCGATGACTATTTTACCTACACCATATCTAAGTTTTTGTTGACACAGATTTCGAGAGTCACAGGCTTGGTCGGCTTTTCGGCTGCGGAACTTATTCTATTGCCCCTGGTTGCTGCGGTTAACCTGGGGTTGTTGATCAATGGCGTCATCCACCTTTACCGGCGGCGATTCCCCGAATTCTTTGAATCTGTCACCAAGCTGATCCGCAATGCCTCCGTCCTGATCATCCTGTTCTACGTCCTGTGGGGAATCAATTATAAAGCCCTGGGGGTGAGATATCTCCTGAATCTGGAAACTACTACCCATAGTCAAAATGATTTGGTTGATCTTTCCCGGCTTTTAATCAGGGATGCCAAAAATCAGCGGACTGCAGTGAGTGGCTTCAATGGATCCACCTCAAACGGTGATTCCTCATTCCGAGCAAATTTATCCATCGATGAACTGAGTGAATTAGGAAACCAGGCTTACGATCAATTGGGCATCAGCCAGCTGAAAGAGCCAAATACCAGGGTAAAACCGGTATTATTCAGTGAATATATGAACTACACGGGCATTTCGGGGATATTCATCCCGTTTACGGCCGAGTCAAATATCAATGCCAAACAAAATGATCTGTTGCTTCCCTCGTCAATCCTCCATGAAATGGCCCATTTGAAAGGCGTTGCCAGTGAAGACGAAGCCAATTTGATCGCTTATCTGGTGTCCCAAAAATCCGCTGACTCGAGACTGCAATATTCAGGCACCATGCTGGCTTTGATCCATTCGATGAACCAGCTGTTTGAGGATGATCGGGCAGTCCACGGCAGCCTGCTTGATTCCTACAGTCCGGCTATGAAAGCTGACCTGGCGGCGTATAACAGATTTTGGTCGGGTTATGAGGGGCCAGCCATGGAAAAGGCCGAGGCGGTAAATGACTCCTATCTTAAGATGAACGACCAGGGTGGAGTATCCGATTATCAGGGAATCGTTTTATTGCTATTAGACTACTTTAAAGGACTGGAAGAAAATTGAGGTGATGATCTATCCCCAGGGGACCGGCTACAAAGTCATCGAAGCCGACTCGTTAGGACGAGATCATGAGAATGGATGAGGTCCATGGATCATTGGTCTGGACCATAGTCCTGGAATCGATCAGAAGTCTGGTCCCAATCACGGAGCATAGCGCAGCGCTACAAGACCGGAAGAGATGCCCATCTCTTCCGGTCTTGTCTGCTGATATGGAAATTATCTCGATTTGTAGGACTGCTGTCTAAACAGATGCAATTACTTCATGGAGCCCAAATAAGGTCGCATCAAACATAGATATCCTTGCGCTCGTAGAGCCTTGACCCGGCAAACACCAGACCAGCAAAGATCAAGAGGAGCACAGCACCCTTAAGGAGCAGCAGTTTATCGTCATTGAAGTCGGAATTTAAATACAGGGAGAAGGGATTGAACCTATCCAAGAAGCCCACTGATTCAGTCAATTTGCTCACTAACATCATGGCAAAACTGATTCCGAAAATCAACAGGGAAAGATTCGTGCCAAGTTTCAGTTTTTTGACGATGGAGGCAATAAATAACCCCGTCCCAAAGAAAAATAGCAATACAATGAATAAGGCGATTCCATATCTTAGGACCAGACCCGTATATTCCGTTGTCTCCATAAAGAAACGCAGGGATCCATAGCTGAAGAGAGAAACAAATACTGTCAATCCAAACAGCATGATTGCTCCGGCGGTTGCCTTGCGACAAAAGATCCCGGACTTAGCAATGGGCTTTACCAGCAGAAATTCCGTGGTCTTATCCTTTTCTTCCCTCAAGATGATGGAGGCTCCCAGCATGGAAGCGTAAACCACCCCCAGGACCAGCATATAATACATAACCATGCCAAGAATACCGGCGGGGCTGATGATATCCGGGTTACCCAAACCAAACAGCACCTTGAACATCCTGGGCATAAAATTAACGACGGTATATAAGGAAGCCGGATCATTGCGCATGGTCCCGATCTTCATGAATGAGGCCAGGGCGAAAAAGCCCAATCCCAGGATCCAAAACAAGTAGGCTTTCAAATTCATTCTGAATTCTTTTAAAATGATGTTCATTGGTTTACCTCATACCTGGCGGATATCGCGCCGGTTATAGACCATTACCGATACAACAGCAAAAACAATGATGATTAATACGGAAATGATTAGCTTATCCATTTCAAAGGCTTTGTTGAAGAGGATATACGTTGAATCGTAGTATCTGAACGGGGACAGCCATTCGTATTTTTTTTCTTCGGTTAAATTCGAAAGGGTGGTCATCAGATAGAAAAATGAAACTCCGCCGGCTGTAACCATCCCTGGGTTTTTGATCCAGAACAAATTGGCCAGAAGATAACCCAAGGCAGCAAACATGAGGGAGATCATCAAGCCGCCAAATGACACCATGATAAAATTTGTCACATCGACGGTTTCGTTCCCGAAAATTTTTGTGACCCCATATAGAATGGCTGTGGTAAATACATTAAGCAGGATCATGTAGGTAATGGAAGCGGCTATTTTAATGCTGGCAAGCTTGATTCTTGATACCGGTTTGGTGAGCAGAAAATCAGCGGTTTTATCGATATTTTCCCTGGAGTAGGCGATGATACCTGAATTCATGCCGGCAACCCCCAAAATTATGGAGATAAACAGATAGATATAAGCATAAAAACCATCAAAGGTGAAAATTGTGGCCGGATCAATTCCGAAGGCGGCAATGACCTCCTTGGGAAATTGCTGGATCATCCTCACCATCTGTTCGCTGTCCTGGGCAAACGCGGGATAGAGCCCTATGAATATCAGGCCGATGATGGGGATCACCACTAGATAAACCATGGCTGAAGAGAGAGCCAGCCTTAGCTCATGCTTATATATATTCATGGCTACTCCCTCTCATAGTAATGCATGAAGACCTCTTCCAAGTTAGGTTCTTCGATGATCAAATCATTGATATGATGTCCGCTCAATACCGCCAGGACGCTGTTGATGTCTCCTCGGAATAGAAACTCCGATTTACTGCCCTCCGTGATTAAATTGGCTGATCCCGGAAGCTGACCGATCAATTCGGAAATTAAAGCTTGTGTATCCACTGTGATTTTCTTGTAGTTTTCATCCTTTAGTGCGCTCATTTCATCGATTTTTATGATACTGCCGTTTTTGATGATGGCAACCCGGTGACAAAGCTTTTGGACTTCATTCAGGATATGGGAAGAGAAGAAAACCGTTGCCCCTTGTTTATTTTCATCCCTAATCAAATTAAAAAACTTTTGCTGGATCAAGGGATCCAGGCCCCCGGTTGGCTCATCCAGGATAATCAGTTTGGGCGAATGCAAAAGACCTTGAATGATGCCAAGCTTCTTTTTATTGCCATAGGAGAGATCCTCAACCTTTCGGTTAAGATCCAGTTCTAACATTCCCGCCAATTTTGTAATCCTGGATTTATCTACCCCTTTATAAAATGATGCGGAAAAATTTAAAAGATCTTTGGCCTTCATCCCCTCATAGTAGAAAACCTCCGATGGCAGATAACCTACATTTTTTGCGATGAGAGGGGCATCCTTTACCGAATCCAATCCGAATACTGAGATCGTGCCGGAGGAAGGGCGAATTAAATTCAAAATCGATCGAATGGTAGTTGATTTGCCGGCACCATTTGGACCGATAAATCCAAATATTTCGCCTTCGGCAATGGAAAAGGAGACATCCGTTACACCAACATGAGAGCCATAATTTTTCGTTAAGTTTTTTACTTCCAGTACATTCATTGTCAAACCTCCCAGTGGAATAGAGTTATACCTAATATTAATTATGTAAACATAATATGCGGTAATTAATGAATTATGTATACAAATCCTAAATTTATTGTATTACTTATGGAAAAACAAGTCCATTAAATATAGCTTCATCTATAATGGGGCTGGAAACATATTTAATTTTAAATTAATGCAGAGAATTAAGGAGCTGATCGAATGAAACGGATCATATTAGGTGGCGGGTGCTTTTGGGGAGTGGAAGCTTATTTTAAAAAACAACCTTATACCCTCAATACGACCGTGGGATATGCCAATTCCACCATCGACCAACCCGGATATAAATTAGTTTGCACAGGAGCGACCAACGCTGTGGAAGCCGTACTTTTGGAGTATGAAGGGGATATCAAGACTGTCTTGGAAACTTTTTTCCATATCATCGATCCGACTGTCTATAACCGACAGGGACCTGATGTAGGCAGTCAGTACAGAACCGGAATATATTATTTTGACGAGGCTGACCAAATTGCCATCAATTCATTCCTGGAAACGGAGCAGCATAAATACAACAAAAAGATTATGACAGAAGTGCTCCCAGTGGATAATTTCTGGGAAGCCGAAGAATACCATCAGGACTACTTGGACATAAACCCTGGTGGCTACTGCCATATTGACTTAAACGGATGATTTAAACGGTTGAGGGCAATCTGGAAGCGTAATAATATTCCATCAGGAAATAAACAGGATACACGCTGCCTTACTGGAAACAGTTACTGATTTGCATGATAAAGACAGGTCTGTCTTTATACCTTTTTCACAAATTCATTTTAGTATTTAGAGTATGACTAAGAAGACTTAGTAAATGGGAGAAGATTAAAATGCAAAGAAAATGGCACAAGTTAATCACCCTGGTTTTAACTGCTGCAATGTTTACCGCTGTCGGCGGAACCTCCGTATATGGTGAACCGAACGCTGCGATTGGGGCAACAAAATCGAAAATAAATGAGGTCGGTCAAAATATCAGATCATCCGAAGATAAAATTGCCAGTCTTAACCAGCGGATCTTAGAGATCTCATCAGAAATTAAAACGAATCGAGCTGATATCGAAGCACTGAATACGAAAATTTCTGAGACGGCAGCGGATATGGTGGAGGCTGAGGGGAAATTGAAAGTCCAGGAAGCCGTTTACGGGGAAAGACTGAGAGAAAATTACAAAAGTGGCTCAGTTGGAACCATCCAGGCAATTTTAAGTGCCACCAGCATTGCTGATTTATTGATCAAAGTTAAAGTTATTAAATCTATCAACCGGGAAGATCAAAAATTGATCGTTCAGATCAAAGAGATGAAATCTGCTTTGAGCGACAAGGATGTTAAATTGAAAGCGGATCAGGCTGAATTGTTGGATCTGTCCGGTAAGCTGGCTTCAAACCAGGAAGAACTGAATCTTTCAAAGGAAAGCCAGATCGCAGAGCTGGATAACCTGAACGAAGAGAGAGAGGGTTTGAGTCAACTTCTGGAAAATCAGGAAGTCGCCCTGTTTGATCAGATCAAGGAGATATTGAACAGCGCCAGTTCTTCAGAAGAGGATATAAAAAATGCCCTCGCCGTCATTAATTCATTTTCCAATCAAGTCACCACGCAAGTGGCTTTATCAACTGCGGAAGATCTAAACCAGGAAGCCGGGGTAAAACTTACTGCATTGGAAGAAAAACGGTTGGAAGAGGAAAGATTGGCAGTGCTTAAAGCCCAGGCCGAAGAAGCAGCCAGGATCGAAGCGGAATTTTTAAGAGCGGAAGAAGCCAGGATCACGGAAGAAGCCAGGATCGCCGAGGCGGCCAGGACTGCTGAAGTAGCCAGAATCGCTGAAGAAGCCAGAATCGCTGAAGAGGCGAGGATCATTGAAGAAACAACTAGGCAGGCGGCTTTGAGCGCAAGCAAACAGACCTCAGCGCCAAGCACATCAGCGCCAAGTACCTCAGCCGTGACCCCCATCGTAACATCGCCGGTAACAGCTCCATCCAATTCATCCTATGTAACGTTCTATTTGTCCTTCTACACCGACTTGCCGGAAGAAAATGGTGGGTATACGGTCACAGCGACTGGAGCTCCCTTGGAATATGGTGTGGTAGCCAGTAACGTGTACTCATTCTATACCAGGATTTATCTGGAAGGCTACGGAACCATGACGGTATTGGATCGAGGCGGCTCTGACTTTAATTCTCAAAATCGCCTGGATGTGTTTATCCCCAGAAATAGCGGGGAGAGCAATACCCAGTATTACAACCGGGTGAATGCAATGGGAAGACCCACCACCCAGGGATATGTCATAAAATAACCAGGTTCGATGAATTAAATAATCATTTAAATGGGAAAATTCAAAGTGAATTTTCCCATTTAATTTTATAAAATTTATCTTTATAAAAAACACATATTTTATGATTACAATGCCAATGGACTTGAATCGTATCATTAAGATATTTGACAGAGTACTACGGAGGTAACTATTGAGAAATTTGAACCAAAGACCATTAACGGCTGCATTGCTTGGAGCAATCATCCTTATCACAACACCAAATATAGCTTATGCCGATGAAACTGAGGTCCTGAAGACCAGATCCGAAATTGCTATAAAAGCTGAAGAAATCAACAAACGGGAAGGCGAGCTCAGTGTTTTGGACAATCAACGGATCGATCTGCAAATCCAGATTGAGGAGAACAAGAAGTCCGCAGAGGCGGTTACGGCGGAAATCACCCAAGTGGTCAGCAAAATCAGCGCCAAAGAAAATGAGTATTACGACAAACAGGAAGTATACGCCGATCGGCTGAGGACCATATATAAAACCGGTAATGTGGGATTGATCCAAACGATCCTGCAGTCAAAGAACTTCAGTGACTTTTTAGTCAGAATCAGGGTCATCAATACCGTTGTCAAAGAGGATTCCAACTTGTTAAAGGCAATCCAGAACATCACAGAAGAGTTGGCTACGCAAAAGTCAGTTCTCGATAATAAAAAAACCGACCTGGACGGTCTTGTTGAGAAACTTTCGGCAGCCGGCAAGGAAACAGAAACCAGCAGGGAAAAGCAGACAGAGCTGATTGCCAAACTGAATGAGGAAAAAGAGAATCTGTCCCTTTTATTGGTAGGGCAGGAAGATCAATTATTGGATGAGATTAGAGTCGTGTTAAGTGACAGTGCTGCCACCGAAGCACAGCTTAAGGAGGCCCGAAACCTGCTTTCCGCAATTTCAGGCAAAGTAACCACCCGAACCGCCCAAGCCAATGCAGCGGATCTGAATACCAAGCTGACGGAACAGATTTCAGCCATTCAGGTTAGATTAGAGGAAGCCGCCAAAGCTGAGGCGGAAAGGCTGACCTCCCCGGAGATTGTGGATGTTGCTGTAGAACCGAGTGTAACAGACACTGGGGCAAGCCAATTGGTCCAACCCGCTGACACATCACTGACTTCACCTTCAGGTTCAGCAATCGGTGAAGCGGCTCTCAATGCGGCCAAGACCTTTCTGGGAGTTCCCTATGTTTATGGAGGGAATTCATATTCAGGGATCGACTGTTCCGGGTTGACCAGCAATGCATACAGTCAGGTTGGAATTTCAATCCCAAGAACTGCCACAGCCCAGTACAATGCCAGTACGAAAATAGCCAGAGCTGATATTATCCCGGGGGATTTGCTGTTCTGGGGATATAATTATTTAGGAAAGAATTGCTGAGGGGAAAATAAAAAGCCATCAGAAGC